>CALHRJ010000497.1 GCA_938038395.1 uncultured Deinococcales bacterium
TCTTGCCTTCACGGAAAGCAGCAGTTAGTAGTGCAGCAGCTTCAGCAGCGTCAACAGCATTTTCAGGGTCAACAGCTACTTCTTCTTTTGCAGCTTCAACTACAGGTTCTGGAGTTGGTTCTGGTGCAGCTTCAGCTTCAATTGCTGGCGCAGCTTCTTCTACAGGCGCAGCTTCAGGTGCAGCTTCTGCTACTGGCGCAGCTTTTTCTTCTTTTGCAGCTTCTTCTTCTGCTGGGGCTTCGCTAAGACCAAACTGTGCGAATAGATCCGCATATACATCACCAAGTTTAGTAGTAGAACGTGAACCACTTTCAGCAGCAGCGTAGCTGTAATCGTAGTCGATATCTCCACCACGACGGCCACCACGGCGACCCTTGCCTTTTTTGTTTCCGCCGCCACCAGCATTTTGGTTGGCTGGGCGATCTTCGATTGCTGGCGGTACATAAGGAAGTGTACGCTTGCGTGAAAGACTTGCACGCTGTTCTACAGGATCGATGTTAAGGACAACTGCCTCGATATCGTCACCTTTTTTGAACTCTTCAACAATGTTATCAATACGGTCATGTGAAAGTTCACTGACGTGGATAAGACCTTCAATGCCTTCTTCGATTTCAATGAAAACACCAAAGTCAGTAAGACCAGTGATTTTACCGCTGACTTCTGTACCCACTGGGTAACGGTCAGGTAAGCTGCTCCATGGATCAGGCTTAGTTTGACGTAGGCCAAGTGAAACACGCTTATCATCTAGGTCAATCTTAAGTACCATTGCTTCGACTTCGTCGCCAACTTCTAGAACTTCTTTCGGGTGACGAACACGCTTGGTCCAGCTCATTTCACTAACGTGAATAAGACCTTCAAGACCAGGCTCGAGCTCAATAAAAGCTCCGAATGGTGTTAGGTTGGTCACGCGACCAGAAACCTTTTCACCAACAATGTAGGTACTGAGTACATTTTCCCAAGGATCAGAAACAAGTTTCTTCATTGAGAGGTTAATGCGCTCGTTCTCAACATCCATGTTAAGAACTTCTGCTTTAACAACTTGACCTAAGGTAAGTACTTCTTTCGGGTGGTTAAAACGCTGATAACCGATTTCAGAACGGTGTACAAGACCATCTACGCCGCCTAGGTTTACGAAAGCACCGAAGTCAGTAATTTCAACAACTTCACCTTCGAGTACTGCACCAGGCTCGAGCTTAGCAAGAGTCTCAGCTTTGATACCTGCAACGTCTTCTTCGACGATTGAACGACGAGAGATGATGATACGGTTACGCTTGCGGTTAAGTTCAATAATACGAACTTTTACACGCTCACCAACATAAGGATCAAGGTCAACAACACGGCGAACATCTACCTGGCTTGCAGGTAAGAAGGCACGCACACCCAAGTTAGCAACAAGGCCACCACGCACACGTTCGATGATTTCAACCTCTACAGGCTTTTTCTCATCATAGATGTGTTGGAGAAGACCCCATGCACGCTCTTGGTCAGCACGCTTTTTAGAAAGTACGATGGTGTTGTTAGGAATATCAGAACGAACGATATAAACCTGAACTTCATCACCAGACTTGAAATACTTAGCAGCGTCTTCTTGGGTAACTTCTTGTTCGAAGAGTTGGTTATAAGGAATAACACCTTCAATTTTTGCGCCAACATCAACAATGATGCCTTCTTGGCCCAACATGATGATGGTTCCTTTGGTTGTCATACCTCTATGGATAGGACGTTGCTTAAGGGCTTCTTCGCCACCTTCAGCAAGTGCTTGTTCCATAGTGATTTCAGCTTCTGAATCGCTTGAAGCGCTTACTTCAGCAGTCTCGGTTGTTGTACTAGAATCAGGTGTACTAGATTCGACTGATGCCTCTGAAGATTGTGCAGCTTCTGAAACAACCTCTGAAACATCGCTACCCTGAGCGGTGTCTGCAGATGGAGCCTGTTGAGTACTTGTGTTTTCGGGTTGGTCGGCAGCTGTGATCGGGTTTTCATCAGCCTTGTTATTATTTTCATCCATAGGATTAAAATCCCTCCATTAAACTTAGTAATAGCCATATTATACGCAATAGCCTAACTAAAACAAGTCTAAAAGAGCCCCAAAAACACGGTATGTGCGCTTTATTTTAGTTTCTTAAAGCGACGATATCTTGTTTTACTTGTTCAATACTTCTTGAATTCTATCTCTAAAGTAAATTTAATTGTAATTGCTGTAAGAAAGTGATTTCAAACAAGCGAGATAAATTGAATAGTGGCTTGAGTTTACCATAAGCTTCAAAAATTGCAAATTTCAAAGTTTCTTTGTTTTAGCAATCCTATAGATTAATAAAGTAATTTCACTTTATCACTATGGTTAAACTTGGTCTAATACCCTTTTATAAGGTCTATTGCCTTTTATTTTTAAGTTGAACCGTAAATTGAATTGATTTGCGTTTTTGATTTAAGTTACTTTTTTGGCTTTTATAAAGACGGTATCGAGTTGAGCATTTTGTAGTCTGTGACGTTTTTCAATAACTAAATCAGGATGTTGAAATGCCTCTGGATGGGGTGTAATCACTGCTAAGTGGCTATCTTTTGGAAGTAGTTTGATTAATTTTTGATAAAGAGACATTGCTTCATCTTTATCGCCTAAACGTTCTCCATAAGGTGGGTTAACTACAATCAAGGGTGAGCTAGCCTTTGAGAAGGCTTCGACAGTAGTTTTATCTGAACTTAGATCTAAGTTTCGAAGATTTAAGTCAGCTATATCGGCTTGGAAGAAGCCAATATCTGTATCAACAGTAGCAGTATCAGCATTTTGTTGCGCTTTTTCTAAAACTTCAGCGTCAATGTCTGAGGCAATCAGTTTTATCGAAGACTGGTCGAGACTGTTTTCTAAGGCTGTATTTTTCAGGCGTTGCCAACGACTTTCTTGAAAAAAGGGGCTAGCTTCGAAAGCAAATTGACGTTCTGTCACAGCTGGCAAAGGCAGTTTTCTTGCTAAGCTAGCTGCTTCGATAATAATTGTACCTGCACCGCACATTGGGTCATAAATAAGATCATGATCTTGCCAGTCGCTAAGCATCAGTAAGGCTGCTGCTAGGCTTTCGCGAATAGGTGCTTTGCCTTGGGCAACACGGTAGCCACGTTTGTGGAGGTGGTCGCCACTGGTATTTAGACTGATATGACAGCGGTCTTGATAAACACGAAGTTGAAAATCTATAGGTGATGCATCATCTATAATAGGGTCACGGCCAAGAGGTTGCATTCTGGCAAGAATGGCGTCGTGCGTGGTTCTTTGTAGGTTTTCGTGATGGTTCAGTTTTGATTTTCTAGCTGTGCTGTGGAGTCTGAGGTCTTCGCTAAATCCAACATAGTGTTCCCACGGGATTTTTCTAGCTTTGTTGTAGAGCATTGGTAGGTTCTGAGCTAGGAAACTATCCATGCGCAGGAGGATGCGGTGTGCAATGCGAAGATTTAGATTGCTGTGGTAGAGGAGCTCGAGCCCCCCTGTAAACTTCACACCACCGTGCTCAATTTCTACCGTCTCAATAGGTACATCAAGTGCGTCTAACTCTGCTTTGCACAAGTTTTCTAAACCAGGAATACAAACCGCAAAAAATTCATGGGTAGCTTTCATAACATGACGCTTAAGGCGTCTTTCCAAACCACGTTCAGTTAAACGCGTTTCTGGTTTATTAGATTCGAGTTTTTTAGTATCTTCAGACTTTTCAAGTTTTTCAGACATTGCAACTACCTACTTCATCAAAACGTTCATCGGGAAGAAAGTGAATGTTTAATATCCAAGTTATCATCCCAATTTATTATCATAGAGTAGCCTGCCCTTTGTTGTCGGGCTGAGTGGCTATTTTCTACAATTTGTAGTTAACAAGATGATTTAATAATGAACTTACAGGATGATGAATTCCTCGACGCTTGCTTCGAATTAGGTATTTAGAATCAATGTGACTCTAAGTCACAAGATTTCCCATTGATTCATCGTCAGCTTGCTGCGATGCTGTTCATCATAAGCAATTTCTACAGATATGAAATTGCTTATGCTAGAAGAAGTCAATTTTAAATTATGCTCTGTTTTTAGACTTGACTGTTTAGGTTATTAAAGTGCTAATCCTTAGCCGTAAAATACCCTTGCTATGGTATCAAATTACCCTTAGATTATGACTATAGTTAGTGCTTCTATTTAGGGCATCTTCATATGTTTGAAAAAGTCCTTGACCAAGCAGATTTAGCTGTGTTACACTCCCAAACGCTAAAGTCGAAGACTTCAAGTCAGCGCTTAAGTGAGATTTAGTATCTGTTAGATAATTGTGGGCGATTAGCTCAGTTGGTTAGAGCGCGTCGCTGATAACGACGAGGTCGGTGGTTCAAATCCACCATCGCCCACCACAATAAAAGAAAATCCCAGAAATCGCGTTTCTGGGATTTTTTATTGTCTACTTTAAAAGGCTATTAAAGTGGTTTGATAAGCGATACAGCCAAGATGTTTTGAATGTCTGCTGAAGGCTTTACAATGAACTCAACGGTTAAGCTATTTGGATCTTTTTCTAAGACTTGAACGACTGTGCCCACAAGCAAGCCACGAGGAAATAACCCTTTTCGGCTTTGTGTTTCTACGATGTCACCAACTTTAATTGTATCTTCTTGAAAATAATCGATGATTCGTAAACTACCATCTAACTGACCTACAGCAATGCCTTGCCCTGCTTTTCCTTGAACCGTTACGCCAACACGGGAGTTGGGATCTAGGATTGTCCTAACAATTGATTTGTGTTCTTGCACAGTTGTGACAATGCCTACTAAACCTTCAGGAACAGTTATAGGCATAAAGGCAACGACACCTTCAGCCTTGCCTTGGTTTAGTGTGAGGGTGTCTTGTAAAGCGCTAGAAGATACACCGATGATATCTGCTGTACCGATAACCGCAGGGGATTGGAAAACACGGACTCCAAGTACTTGACGATAGCTGTCGAGCTCGAGCTCGAGCTGTCTTTGCTCATTTTTAAGGTCTGCGACTTCTTTTTCCAGCGCCGCAATCACTTCTTGCTGATTGCGTTTGGTCAAAATGCTACTACTATATTGGCGAAAATTAGCTGAAGATGCCACAAAAATATTATGTGGCAAGGCAATCGTGTTACTTAAAAACAGTAAAGGATTTTCAAGTATGCCCCCTGTAGCTGAATCTGTGGCACTGCTGCTATCTGAAATTTGCCCCACTTGAATTAGCGCAAAAGATAACGCACAGAGGACTAAAAAGGTTAGACAAGCTTTAGCTAATTCAGACAAAACTAAACCCCAAGTGTTTCACTTCTTTACAAAGGTGTGCCAAACTTAAGCCCACAATATTAAAATAACAGCCATCAATATGTTCTACTAAAGTAGACCCATAGCCTTGGATTGCGTAAGCGCCTGCTTTATCTTTACCTTCGCCTGTAGACAGATACCAATCTTTTTCGCTGCTACTTAAGTCTCTTATGAAAACCTTGCTAGCTAGCACACTGGCTTTAGATTGACCTTGGTAAGTTAAGCAATATCCGCTGTAAACTGTGTGCATATTGCCTGAAAGCATATCTAAAAAGCTAAGTGCCTCTTTGTCATTTTCAGGTTTAGAAAGAATTTGACTATCGATAGCAACAAGTGTATCAGCAGCAATGACTAAATGGTCTGGGTAGTCTTTGGCAATATGTTCTGCTTTTGAAATGCTGAGGCGTTTGACAAGTGTTTCGACAGCTTCACCTTTGATGGGGCTTTCATCGACATCTGCAGGTTTAATCTCAAAGGGAATATTGAGTAGACCTAAGAGTTCTTTTCTTCTAGGTGAGCTGCTCGCTAGGATAAGTGGGGGAAGGGTGTTTTGAATAGTCATGATAGATAGGTGTGTATTTAGTTTATCTTAAAATGTGTCGAATAAATATAAGTACTATGTCAAACATGTTTGTACTAGAGCTACATAGTTATTAGAGCTACATAGCTATTAGACCTACATACATAGCTAGTTGTAACAGATAGTATTACCCAATAACAATGTCTAAAATCTTTGGGTTGATTTAGATTTGAAAACTGATGATTCCAAGTTGTTTGATGCTTTAATCACTTTGCTAACTAAGATAGTGGAACGTTCATCAATTTCAAGCTTACACAAAATACCTTTGGAGAAGTTTGTACCAAGTATAAACTGTATATACTAAAGCTAGGGTTCTACTAAGGAGGCGTTGTAGTATGACAAGATTACAAGAGGGTGACAAAGCACCCAATTTTAAATTGCCCTCAACCACAGGCACAGTTCAGCTAAAAGATTTTAAGGGTGAGTGGCTTGTTCTTTATTTTTATCCAAAAGACGACACACCAGGCTGTACAAAAGAAGCCTGTGATTTTCGAGATTTACAAGCAAATGCTTCTATGGACGCAAAAGTAGTAGGTGTCTCTGCTGATGACCTTAGCTCGCATGAAAGTTTTCAAGAAAAGTATGACCTTGCTTTTCCTTTACTGGTTGATACAGATAATGA
>CALHRJ010000498.1 GCA_938038395.1 uncultured Deinococcales bacterium
GAATATGTTGTTTTTGATTATCGTTCATTCTGTAGCTCCGAAATAGTCTAGGGCTTTGGAAAAAAGCTGTCACTACGCCCTAAAAGCTTATAGGAAATTAAACCAACATATTCTTTGCTTATTTTATCAATATTACTAAGCTTGCCACCAAATTCTATACCAGGATAGGGTTCTGGGTAAGTACTGTTAAAGTCTACGGGATAAGGAATAACGTGCCAACCAACTTTATTGAAAACGCCTACACTACGTGGCATATGGGTTGCAGATGTTATGAGTATCCAATTTTCTTCTTGAGTCGGGTTAACAAGTGTTTTGCTAAATTCAGCATTTTCAAAGGTGTTACGAGACTTGGATTCAAAGATGAAGTTTTCTGATGATATGCCTATTTCTGTAAAGAATTGACGTGCAATGTCTGCACCACCTAATTCACCTTGTTTGATAAAGCCAGAACCACCTGTATAGAGTAGTTTTGCCTCAGGGTATTGATTGTGTAAATGTATTGCTTCAGTTACACGTTCGATTGCACCATTAATCGAAACTTGCTGATGTCGTTCAGTTAGAACTGTGTCAAATGTACCGCCTAATACAATGATGCCATCAATTGTTTCAGGTAAACTTTTTGGTTGGGAAAAGCGTTGTTCTAAAGGATATCCTAACCAATCATCAACGGGAAAGAAGACTATAAGTGTTAATAGCAGAAATAAACAAGCAAGCATGATTTTAGCTAAGCGATGAATTCGACTTGCTAAAGGCAGACAAAGGCTCAATACGCTTAGGCTACCAAATATCCAGAAAAGCTTGCTAGGTTGTGCTACTAACCAAAATAGTTTTGAGAAGGTGAACATTGTTTAGTGCTCAGTCGTCAAGTTCGATTTCGTAGCAATCCTCTTGAAAACAGATTTCATCGCCTTGTTGAATTTTACGTTTGCGGCGGGTATCTGTTTCTCCGTTTACTGTAACTAAACCTTCTTGGATCATGTGTTTTGCTTCGCCACCTGTTTGGGCAAAACCGAGTAGTTTTAATGCTTGTTGCAGCGTTAATTGACTTACTTTGACTTCATCTGTTGTTGTTTGCTGTTCGGTTGCCATAATACTTAGAATAGTCTATTGGTTTTCTTTTATGTGCGGAAATGTCATACTTTTGCAGCATTTTAGGTCAAACTTTACTAATTCCTGACCTATAGCTTGACCAAAGATTAAAGCAAAACACCATTTCTATCTATTTCTATCTATTTCTATCTATGTCGATTTAAGCATTCGATAGAGTCGAAAAACTGATTAAAGAAACTTGATATAGCTGTATCAATCTTAATGAAGATGAAAATGAAGCCAAATTCTAGATTATGAGACACTAAGTTAGTTTTTGTTAATAGTTTCACTGCTAAACTAAAAAATCTTCATTAAGACTATCGTTCTAATGAGATTAATCTAATGCTTATGATAAAGTAATTAAGAAACCTTAATAATTAGGTTGACTTTTAGCAATGTAGTTTAGCTTAATTCTAATGGTTTTTTTAAAGATTAAGCTTTGTAGTAATTGTAATTTTGGGGCAGTAAAGGTAAGAAACGGTTTTAATACTTGTTTAGGTAACATTAGGTATATAAATCGTGCTTTTGGGGAGCAGAGGGATAAGAGGTTTTTTTTGAAGTCTTAACGTTAACTTGTTGAGGCTTGTTCAACCTTTTTATGGGAGAAAGCACGTGTCGTCAAGAATGCCAGAAAATCTAGGCAATTTAAATAATCAAAGTGTAGCTGGTTCAACTAGGGCCAGTAGTAAGTCTGTTTCTGTAAATGATTCTTCTCAAAGTAGAACTCAGGAGTCAGGTAAAAAACCGACTACCAGAGCAGAATTTAGACAAGAAATAGACAAATTGAATAAGCGTGCATTTGTATTTCGAGGACATAATGTGCCTCGTTCGATGTTGTTGGCACAACGTGCTTACGATTTATCTTCCAAAGGTGCTTTTGCAGCAGAACCATACGAAACTGGTTTGCTCGAAAGTTTACTTACTTTGGGCTACGGGCATTTGTATCGTTATGACTATCATTTAGCCTTAACCAATGCGATTGAGGCTCAGAGTTATTGTGAAAGTGATCAGCATTTTGGTGATTGCTACATGTTATTGGGTATAAGTCATGGTGGTTTAGGTACTTACGATAAGGCATTAAAGCATTTACTCAAAGCAATGCAATATGCACAAAACAACGCATCCTTAAAAGGTGATATTTTAGCCCAACTTGGTAAGGTCTATAGCCATTTTGGTGAAGCAGATGAAGCACTTCACAACCTCAAAGAAGCTTTGTCTATTAAGCAGCGTTCTAATAGTGCTCAGGATAAAACAGCTTTATCTGAAACGTGGAATAGTTTAGCGCGGGTTTATTTGCAATTAGGCTATCACTCACAGGCTTTAGTAGCTGCTCAGCGTTCCTTAGATATTGCAAAAAATTTAAAAGAAGTTAATGCCCAGGCTCAGCCAAATATAAGTTGTGGACTTGTTCATTTAGCTTTAGATGATTTTAACCGTGCAATTGAACATTTGAATGCTGCACTAAGAATTGCACGTATTCATGAAAACCGTCTTGCTAGGTTACATGCATTGCGTGGTATGGCTGAAGTGTATTTGGTTCAAGGCGATTATCATTTAGCAGAGCAGTTTTCACAAGATGCGCTTGTCGTTGCTGATTTTTTAGATAGCTCCGCTGAGCAATATGAATGCCATAAGTTAGCTGCTGAATTATATGAAGCTAAAGGTGATTTAGGGAAAGCGCTCGAGCATCATAAAAGTTCCCAAACTTACAAAAATAAAGTCTTTGATATCAAACTAGATCAGCACATTCGTACCGTAAAACTTATGCACGAAACACAAACTGCCAAGCACAAAGCAGAAATTTATCAACTTAAACACGTTGAATTGCAAAAGCAGTATCAAGAGTTAAAAAGCTTGAATGCTAGAGTATCTTGGTTGAGTCATCATGATGAGCTTACAGGGCTATTTAATCGACGGTATTTTAACGAGCAGCTCGAGCTATCTCTTGGTAGACACAAGCGTTATGGCAGTAGTTTTTGTGTTGCTATGTTAGATATAGAGCAACTTACCCTTATCAACCAACGCTACTCGCAAGCTGTTGGCGATGCCATTTTAGAAAAAGTTGCTTCTACAGTTCAAACTGCAATTCGAGATGTTGACCTTGTCGCCCGTTATGGTTCAGATGAATTTATGATTCTCTTCCCAGAATTGCGAATTGAGCAAGCTGTGGTTGCGTGTCAGCGTATCCAAACTTTTATTAAAAATATGGACTGGCTTAACGTCGTAGAAAGTAGTATTGAAGACAATGCTTTGCCAATTCCTGTTTCTATAAATATGGCGATTTTGCCTTGTGACGGAATTGAAAGTATTGAAGGGCTTGTACTAAAGCTTGATAAGCAACTTCAAGAGCGTAAGAAAAAGAGCTGAGACAAATATAAAAAATTGAATTTAGCTGTTGCAGACTACTTTATCAAATCTTTAAATGAAGTCGATTGGTAGCTACACAGACATCCATAGTATTTGGTAGTGTAGTGTATATCTTGAAAGCGTCTTGAAAGCTGGCTCATGCATACAACCTATTACGATCCAACCAATCCTGAACTTTTGCAAAATCCTTATCCAATTTACGCAAAAATGCGTGCAGAGGAACCGATTGCCTATTTTGAAAAATGGGGCACATGGTTAGTTACAAAGCATGAAGATGTTACAACCCTCCTGCGGGATAGACGTTTAGGGCGGATTATTCACCATATAGAGCCTGATAAATTACCTAATAATCCAGATCACAAAGCATTTAATAACATTCAGCTAGGGTCACTTTTAGAAATTGAACCACCTGATCACACACGCATAAAAGTTGTTATGCAAGATGTCTTTACACCTAAACGTGTACGCTCACTTGAAACTAAAATAGTTACACTCGTTCATCGATTGATTGATGATTTAGAGGCGAGAGATGTTCGCCAAGCTAACTTACTTACGGACTACGCAGAAACAATTCCAGTTACTGTAATTGCAGATTTGTTAGGTGTGCCTGAAGTTGACAGACATAAGCTGGTGCCGTGGTCGAAAAATATTATTGGAATGTTTGAACCTGAACGCACAAAGGAAAGTGAAGATGCAGCTTGTAATGCTGCGCAAGAATTTTCTGATTACCTAGCAACTTTGATAAAGATAAAAGAAGTAGAACCTACAGATGATTTAATTAG
>CALHRJ010000499.1 GCA_938038395.1 uncultured Deinococcales bacterium
TATAGTTGTGGGATTTATTTGGAGCGTTTTTCCATTTGGCGCTTTTAGGGCAAAGCCTGTAAAGGGAATGGCAGCTTCTTTGATTTCAGATTCTAGCCCTAGCTGTTGCATCACATACATGGCATTGGGTGAAATTATGATACCTGCACCAACAGCTTTGAGTTCAGGGGAACGTTCAAAAATTTGAAAATCTATGCCTTGTTGTTTTAGAGCAATACCTGTTGTTAAACCACCAATACCCGCGCCTATAATTGCAATCATTTTAGTTCCTTTTTGAGTAATAAAAAGCTATAAAGAATCGTTGCCAAAATCATGGTTACAATTGGAATGATATAAAAGTATTGAACAGACAAAATACTTAAGACTATGGCAGTTAGTAGACCAATAAAATAACTCTTTCTGGTTAAATTGCCCCACTGTATAAAACCAAACGCTAACATAAGCACACCAAAGGTCTTACTAAAACCAGCGCTTAATTCAGCATAGCTCAATAAGCGACCCATCAGATTGATGCGAGGTATGTTAATAACTTCGATAAATGCTGTGTCGGTAATTGGCGCAATTAAATGCATAAAAGTATCTGCGAGTAAGTGACCTGTACCTATAAAAATAAAACAAAGTGCTGCAATATTTGCTGTATATGAGTTAAAACGCATGACTTACCTCCAGTGAAACAGATTTTAGTGTTAAAACGTTCAGTCAAGAACATAATGAATAAGTTCACTGAACGTGTTCATTATGTTATACTGCTTTTAGATTTGCTTTGTCAAGGTTTTAAAAAGTGAATTGATTGTGTATCAACAAAGTAGATGCTGATAGAAGTTAGCGTGTTTTTGAGTTTGCGAAAAAACCGCAATGTGCACTTTAAGTTTGAAACTTAAATGCAATTAGCACTAAGTTAGTACTTAGTATCATGGTGCACAAAGAATCCATCCCAGCCTTCCTTTAGAAAAGGAAGGGGTTAAGAGCGTTGTGCGTGGGTACTTCTCGGCAAGAACAAAAAATTGAGACTAGAGCAAAGATAGTTAGCGTAGCTAAGGACTTATTTATTGCGCAAGGATTTGCTGAAACTACTAGTCGGCAAATTGCGACTGAAGCAGGGATTGCAGTGGGAACGCTTTTTGTACATTTTGCAAGTAAAGAGGCGATTCTGGCTGAAACGCTTTATGCAGGGATTGAGACTCGTTTGCAGGATGCCTTTGCAACTTTGCCAAAAGAAGATACAGCTACAAAGCTTTTGCATATAGCAAGAGGGCTTTATAGCTTTTATGCTGAGCATCCGCAGTTGAGTAAGGTTTTGCTTGGTAATACTATTTTTGGGACAGGGGATAGTGGTGATGACGAGAGGTTTAATAGGCAGCTCGAGCTATTCCAAACGTGGATCGCCAACAGCATCATTGAAGAGGGTATCCCTGACCAAAACCCAGAACTTACAGCCCACAACTTCATGGCACAATACTTTTATTGCCTCTACCTACTCCTAAAAGACGAAGTGCCTGATGTCAATAAGGCTATCAACATGTTACAGGCACTTACGGAACAACTATTTAAAGCTTAACTAGCTTGAATTATTTTGAGTAATTCTTTTTCTTGCTGGATACGTTCTTTAAAATGGCTGGTCTGATTTCTTTGGTCAAATCTTTCTGACAAGCTTGTTATCTGCTGATAAAAGTGTTCGTTAAGCTCACTGATTTCATACTGTCTGTTTTCTTTAAAGAGTGGATGGTCTTGTGGTAAGCGCACACTTAATTCTGTTTCACCTGACTCTAGGAACCTTTGAAGCATGAGGTGGCTAGCCATTAAGAAGTTAAGTTGGGCATGAAGTTCAGCCGTTTGAAGTGCCCACGCAATATGTTGTTCAAAGAGGGCTAAGGCTTTATCTAGCTTGTTGACTAAGGCTAAATAGCGAAGGTGAT
This sequence comes from uncultured Deinococcales bacterium, assembly GCA_938038395.1. Lineage (GTDB taxonomy): Bacteria > Deinococcota > Deinococci > Deinococcales > Trueperaceae > CALGZD01. The sequence goes on from CALHRJ010000499.1 coordinate 1,917, forward strand.
CGCCTAAGCTATCAATACTATCTTGACTGTTTTTGAAGAGTGCTATTCCTTTTTCATGATATTTGCTGGCATCTTCTAACTTCCCTAACCTGACTAAGGGCAGTAAAACATTGCCATAGGTATCTCGGGGTTCAGAAGCGCACCTTTGCTTACCCTCTAACACAGGTTGAGCTGTTTCAATTGCTTTCAGGTCATCATTCATAAAGGTATGATAGGTGACCATGACACTTGTCTCGCAAGCATGGCAATCTGAATAGCCATCACGCTTAGTGCCTTGCCAAAGGTCATAGTGCTGTTTGGCTTCCTCTTTTAAACCACGATGTTTAGCAAAACGCATGTTATAATAGTGAACTGTTCTTTCACTATGGCCTGCCTCACGGTAACGACGTGCAAAGTCTTCGTGAAGGTCTAAAGCTTTTTGTAATGGAATAGTTGGGAATTCAATTAAGTCTCCCAAAATCCACTTGTAGTTCCAATAAAGCGTACGAGTTTGGAAATAGTCCATATCCTCAGGCTTTTCATCGAAGCGTGCTAAACACCAAGCATAGGCAACCAGTGATTTTTCTGAATGTCCAAAATAGGATGCAACGTGCATAAGGCTTTCTCGAAGTTCAAAGCCAAGGTTTACATCTTCAAGACGGTCTGCCATACTGATGGCTTGTTCTAGTAGGGCAAGTTTTGCCTCACTATTTGGCATAGCGTTTGCTTTGTCCGATAATTCTAAGATTGCTTCTTTAGTTAGTTCCATAGTTAGTTGCCGTACCTTCTTTGAATGTGAGCTCGAGCAGCCCTAAAGCTCTTTGAATTCGATATTTAAATGCATCTGTTTCGTTTCGCTGATCAAATTGTGTTGCTAATTTTTCTAGAATGCCAACTATATAGTTATCTAATGTTGAAATATCGTAGTGATGACTATCCTGAAAAATAGGAAGTGAATCTGGTAAACGTACACTTATCTGCGTATGTCCTTCTTTGCTAAGTTGTCGAAACATAAGGTGGCTAGCCAGTAAAATAGAAAATTGTTCGTTTAAGCTTGCTGTCTTTAGCCCCCAAGGAATGTGTTTTTCAAAAAATGCAATAGCTTCATCTAATTGTTTTGTCAAGCTAAGGTAAATTAAATGATTAGCAAGTCTTGCTATATCTTCTTGACTATCACGATAAAGTCTTAGCGCTTTTTTATGGTATCTAGCAGCTTCTTTTAGCTTTCCTAAATGCAGTAAAGGAATGATTATATCGCTATAAGTGCGGCGTGGTTGCGAGTGACAACGCATTTTCCCCTCTAGTATAGGTGCAGCAGTTTTAAGTGCTGATTCATATTGACCACTATAGATTTCATGACTAATTTCGTAGCTTAACTCACATGTTTCACAATTAGATTTATCGTCTCGTTTAAGTTTTCGTGCAAGTTCAAGATGTTTTAAACCTTCTTCTTTTAGACCTCTATGTTGAGCAAAGAACATGGCATAAAAATGATAGGTACGTAAACTCTGACCTGCTTCACGATACCGACGTTCAAAATCATTATAGAGTTCGTGTATTTTCTCTAAGGGAATCGTAGGAAAGCTTAGAACACTTGTTAAAATCCCCTTATAGTTCCATAAAACTATCCAAGGGTCTATAAGTTCTGGATGTTGGTCAAGTTTAGCAAGCGTCCAAGCAAATGCATTCAGTTCTTTTTCAGGATAGCCAAACAGTATGAT
>CALHRJ010000500.1 GCA_938038395.1 uncultured Deinococcales bacterium
TAAGGTTTAAGCTTTTTTCAGAACAACTAACACCAGATAACCCAATAACAATCACAACTTTTGAGAATCTATTTATAAATATTGATTCCCTGTAATAATCAATGAAGCCATGTAAAAGACAATATGGTTTTAGATAACCTAAATGTGGTTAACTGAGTGTGCGAACTCTGTAGGTAAATAACCTTTGCACAGTGTAAACCTACAGAGTTTGCACAACAGCAGTATATAGCTTAGTTATTTCTAAATCTATTAGATAGTCACAAAACAGTCTAAATGCAAAAAGCATAGGCTGTTTTTTTTGGGTTTCTTATGTGTTTACTGATGGATTTTAAATGTAGTGTAACAAGCTTAAGGTGATAGTTTTTAATTGTATATTGTAAAGATGTCAGAAGAACAAAGCACAGCACCTAAATATAATCCTGAACATTTAGCAAAACTAAAAGAGGGCGTTTCTATTTGGAATGCTTGGTATAAAGAACAAATGTCAAATGTTGATAACTTTACGGCAAACCTTGAAGGGGCAAACCTTGAAGGGGCAAATCTTGAAGGGGCATACTTTATAAAGGCAATCCTTGCAGGAGCAAACCTTGCAGGAGCAAGACTTCTAAGGGCAAACCTTGAAGTGGTAAATCTTGAAGAGGCAAATCTTGAAGAGGCAAATCTTGCAGGAGCAAATCTTGTAAGGGCACACCTTGTAAGGGCAAACCTTGAAGGGGCAAATCTTTCAGGGGCAAATCTTGAGGAGGCAAATCTTGAAGTGGCAAATCTTGTAAGGGCAAGCTTTATAAAGGCAATCCTTGCAGGGGCAAATCTTGCAGGAGCAAACCTTGAAGGGGCAAGACTTGAAGAGGTAAATCTTGAAGGGGCAAGACTTGCAAGAGCAAGACTTGCAGGAGCAAACCTTTCAGGGGCACACCTTGTAAGGGCAAACTTCCCAGGGGCACACCTTGAAGAGGCACACCTTGTAGGGGCAAACCTTGCAGGGGCAAACCTTGCAGGGGCAAGACTTGAAGTGGTAAATCTTGAAGGAGTAAATCTTGAAGGGGCAAACCTTGCAGGGGCAAATCTTATAAGGGCAAAAACCTAGAGATAAGTTTTTTAGAGCTATTAGTAAGAGTAATTAGCTCTACCCTACCCAAATAATTAGCCTTGCTTCTTAATTGAGGTTAGGCTTTTTTGGTTTATTTCCCCTATAAATATGATTGTGGTTTACGCTGCTAATGCACAACCATTATAAATAATTCAATAACTTATTGCGGTAATACATGATTAAATACCTAGACTTTTGCTGATGCATAGCCCTATAGATATGTAGTGGATATGTAGCAGTGACTAGCGTTAGAGCTTGGAGGCTACTAACGCTTATTTTTTTGCTTGATTCAATCACCAGCATTAAATCATCGCCCATGCTTAAAGCTTGGACGTTAAAATTTCAAAAATAGAAGTTAGTTTGAAAGCGAGTAGGGGAGAGCTACCCTGTGGGTCATTGTTCTACCAATCAATAGTAAAAAAGTGAGTTTGCAAGATGATTGAAAGCTAAAACGTGTAAGAAAATAAAAGCAGGGCCAACTGATTAAAACTTTTAATCAGTTGGGAAATACCTAAATAACAATCGGGTATAGAGTAATAATACAAAATAAAATAATTACTTGCATTATGTATGCGTTAAAGATAAAATTACTCTCGAAAATCTTCGAGAGTAATTCGTTTGGTCTATTTGAAAATCAGATGATTTATATCTTGAAAGGTAGGCGTTTTCGTTATCTTCGGCTAAGATTCCTCCGAAAACGCCATACTACTGCATAAGCAGTTGAGTATATTGTGCCACAAATAGATTAGATATACGTCATATAAGTCACTATATGGGCTATCGATGACTATGTCTCGTAGTCTATTAATGGGTTTCCCTACACAATATTCTCATGGTATGCTTGTGCATCTTTAACGTTTGAAGATAGGAGAAGATGTTTGCGCGTATACCATGTAGCTGTATAAACAGCCTCCCATTATTGTCTATATAGTGCTTTAAGCTTTATATAAAAACCATTAAGAACAGACATCAAAAAAAACCCCCAGTCATTTTGCCGACGACTGAGAGTTAAATGCTTTAAATTGCGCTTTAATTTCGTAAGCCAATTTTACAGCATGTAGGTGTCCTATTGCAACCCTCTTTTTTAATTGATAGAGGAAATAGGAAGGAAAGACCCCAGTGCAAACCCAATCATGGGTGAACCAATTAGGGGAGAGCGCCAGATTTACACAAGTATTTCCAGACTCGGAAATGCCTAAAATCGACCGCCCCTCAAGTACCCACAAAGAAGAACAACCCTTTAAAGCCGAACTAAAACAACTAGAACCATCCCTAACCCCATCAGCCTTCAAGCTCTTTAGCTTGCTGCACGATGCTGCTTTGACTATTGCCAATCATCGTGGTTATAGAGGTGTAGCATCAGGCGCACTGTGCTCATTGACGTTGTTTTGCCCTAAAGAAGTCGTAGCAAGGGCTTTAGAACTAGACCCACGCACCATCTACCGCGCAGCCAAACTCCTCAAAGAGAAAAACCTCCTAGATAACCGGCCAATCAAATCAACCCTAAAAGGCGAAAAGCGAAACGCAGGCATGCTCTGGAAAGTCAAACTAAACCCAATAGGGGAGAACAGAGTAAAGCTAAACGCTGAAGAACTAAGCCACCAATGGCGAGACATGGATGCAGACGCTAAACAATGTCGCTATGCCATGTATAGGGAAGACCTCGAACTAGAAGAAGGAAAACCACAAGGCACTCTACAGTCAGAAGAAGCGATAGCTTCTTCAAGTTCAAACGCTCAAACGTTTGAACCAGTGTCCGATATATATAGAACTATTAATACATTAAGTGCAAAAGATAAGGTTTTAGAATGGGCGTTACCCCCTTTAACTAATGAAATTAACTCGTTATCTATATCGGACATTCCAAAAAGTGCCTCTGCTGCAAGCTTAACCACCATCCTAGATGTTGACGCTACACCCTTCAACGATTTCGAAGCGCGTCAACAAGCCGTTAATATCGCAGCCCAAAGCCTTAGCCTAATTCTAGGAGATACCCACAGCCTCAACTACTGGCGCAACCTACTCTGGCAACTGCTCCGTTGCAACGATCTAAGCCAAGGTAATTACTTCTTTGAGCTCTACGAACAAGCCAGAACAGTAGAGTATGACGGCAAAAGCGAAGCTATGAAGCGACCAGCTGCTGTGCTTATTTCAAGGCTCAAAACTAAACCTTGGTACGAACATGTTTTAAGGGATGTACCACGCTATCCAGTAGCTAAAAATTCAAGAAATGTGATGAAAAACTAGCTTTTTTAACACCTTCCTTTTTTAAAAGGAAGGCTGGGATGGATTTTGCTTTTAAGGCTAGCAGGTTTATACACAGCTGGATTCTAGCTTTGCTAAAAGCAAGTCTACTCAGAATCTTCTTGGTCACTATCCGGATCATAAGAAAGAATCTCAAAAAGAAGTTCTTCACTTAATCCATTGGCGTGGGCTTTTTCTTCTAGAGTATCAAGGCGTTGTAGAAAATAACTAATGCCTTCTTGTTTCTTCTCTGAGTGTGTCAGATCTTGTTCTACCGCATCACAAACATGTGCCAGAAAATCTTCTTTATACTTGTTACTGATACCATTAGGTGCCACAGATTTATCTCCCTGCAGTATTTTTACGAGCTTATTAATACCGAGTTCTTAGGGTAAATGAACTAACCCACTGAAAGTAAAGAATAGTAAGTAAAGAACAGCAAGTAAAGAACCACAAAAAATAATACCATCTAAAGTAGGGTGAATTTTGAAAGGGAAAAGGCAAAAAAAATTCGCACTTCCTCAGCGCGATATTTTTATATAATACACCCATATACACTATTCGTCAAGCCTATACAGCGTTGTTTTTGCAAAATAGCTCATAAATACCTTTAACTAAGCTTTAAAAACACACGTTTTAGTCGATGCTACTTGGTAATTGAGCCATTGCTATCTGCGCTTGCCTCTTTGTAGCTGACACACCTTTAGAAGAGGGGAGTTGAGGCGCTGGCCTAACAATTACATCAATAACTTCTGTAGCACCTACCCCTGCCGAATGTGCAGCACTGCGCCCAGGCCTAGACACCTGATAGCTGGGAGCTATCTTGTAATTAGATGCTTGATCATAATCATAGGTCAAACGCAGTGCTTGACTTGTTTTAGCTTTTTCAAGTTGACGTACTTCTATACTGATTAGCAACGTAAAAAAACATAATACAAACCACAGCACACTAGCAACTGGATGAACATACACCCAAAAAAACCAGCTCCAGACAATGCTGTTACTACTACCTAAAATATAAACTAAAGTAACGGTCATCCGTTACTCCGCTGATAGTATTGTAGTTGAGGATTATAGAAATCTGTTTGCACAGCTTGCTGCTGTATTGCTTGCTGCCCAACCTGATATCCACCCTGATATACATTTGCACCCTGCATAGGTAGTTGAGATAAAGCTTGAATAGTTTGGGGTATGGCTTGAGGTATGGCTTGAGGTATTGTGCGAGCCATTCCTAACTGACCATCTGGTTTAAATTGTGGTGTCATCTGAGACATCATTTGAGCTGTTGGGAATATAGTGGCTGTAGCAAAGGCAGGGTTTGAAGAAGCATTGCTTGAATGTCTAGGGTGTGCTACAGATACCTTTGGACGCTTAAAGCTTTTAATTAGCGCATGCGCTCCCCAAATAATACTTGCCAATACAATTAACATACTTATAGTGCTGACTGGCTTCAGCATCATGCTATACCAGATACTTAAAAAGACGCCGCCAATCAATGTTAGTGATATGGCCCAGCGTCTAAATTTAAAGCGTAATTCTTGTAAGGGTATGGATGTTTTTACATTTTCATAACTTGTTTGAGCTTGCATGTACATATTTGGCATCAACATTGGCATCGGCATCATTGGCATAGTAGGCATAGCTGGTGACATGGGTGCAGCACCCTGTAAACCCTGTAAGCCCTGTATTGCTAAGGCAGTCTGTTCACAGATATAGGTTGCTTCTTCCAAGCTAGCTGATTTACCTTGTTGGATAACTTGTTCTTTATCCTCAATATAGCTCCATAAACGCCAGTGACCATCTACAAAACTTTCACAATGTACGACAGGACTAAGCTCAGTAAGAATTGCCACCTCACCTAGATACTTACCATTTACTGTTTCACCACGCCAAACAAGTTGATTCATGTTTAACTGCTCCTTTCTAAAATATTTTTAACTGTTGTCTTGTTCCACTTGTAACAGGAGTGGACTGTGACCTAAACTTGCACTGTGCTCACCAATAACACCAGCTGTACGAAGTTGGTGCATAATCCTTTGTGCTTTAGCTCTGCTACATAAATCAGCATTGACTAGACTTGCGGTTGTTAACTTACCTTGACTAATAGCAAGCTGCTTTGCTTCTTCAAACAGGTGTAGGTCTTTATCTACTGCAGTTGCTTGCGTTTCAAGCTTAAAGTCATCTCCATGCTGTTGCATAAAGTAATCAGTAAAGCTGCCATAGGCTCGATTGTCTATGTGTTTGCGAATGTCCTGTTCAGACATAAATGGATTTTGAAGTCGAATAAGGTTGCCTTGGCGGTTATAAAAAAGACAATCCCCTTGACCTAATAATTGTTCAGCTCCGTTACTATCTAAAATAGCGCGGCTTTCATGATGGTTGCCTACAGCAAAAGCCAAGCGAACAGGAATATTAACTTTAATAAGTGAAGTAACAATTTCAGACTTAGGTTGTTGTGTCGCCAGGATTAAATGAATACCTACAGCTCTAGCTTTTTGCGCCAAACGCACCAAAGCTTTTTCACAGTTCCCTTTAGAAGCCAGCATAAGGTCTGCAAGCTCATCAATAATAACAACAATGTAGGGAAGCTTTTGTTTTGAGCGTTTATTATAGCTTTCTATATCTCTAGTCGTTTCTTGTTCAAGTAAGCTGTAGCGCTTATCCATATGATCAGCAAGCGAATTGAGCATAGCAACTGCTGTTTGCGGATCTGTAATGGGTGGACAGAGGAGATGTTCTAAATTTCTATAATAGTTTAGTTCAACACGTTTTGGATCAATCATAACAAAGCGCAATTGATTAGCATTTTTATGTTTGATTAAATTACAGATAAAACCATGAACAGCCGTACTTTTACCGCTACCTGTTCCACCTCCTAGCAACATATGAGGTGCTTTAGCAAGATCAACTGTTTTCCAAGTACCATAAATATCTATACCAATATGAAGTGCTAAATTAAATTGCTTTACAGCTTTGGGTACTTCTGATGCATTTAAAGTATATCTTTCTGTATTTGGTACTTCTAATCCATAGCGACTAGAGCCTTCAATAAAAGCACCACGAATAGCCCGAATGCCCAAACGTCCAGCAAGCTCATCAAGCTGTCCTTGAATACGCTCTCCTTTGACCTCGCCAAGGCGAAGTGGATAAACGCTTATAGAGTGTCCACTGATGGGGGTCATTACAGCTACCGAAAGTCCTAGTTCGTGAAGTGCCTTTTCAAGGTGGTGGCGAGTTGTCATGATGCATGCCCCCAGCGTATCTGTGGTTGACTTATTTGTATTTTTTTAGAAAATCGCACGTTTTTAAAACCACACTTCCGACACTATTTTTCGTAAATCCTTATACTTATTGACCTCTTTAGAAGTTCAAGAAGGCTTCGAAGAGGCACCTTAAAAAATAAGTAATTTAATACCTTAAATATACCTTATTTAGAGGTGCTTTGACTAGCCCCCCTAATGTTTCATTAACGCACATTAATTTTTCTTGCCTAGTGCTTTAACAAGTGAAAATGTAAGGGTTTATAGGGTCAATATATTGCGAAAGTTTGTACCCATAAGCTTTATGTAGTTTAGCCTCCAAAACATACTCTCAAGCGTTTCCACGATTAACTGCGACAGCAGTTAATCGGCGAGCGGAGTGCGAGTAAGAATCGATGCTATCAGTGTGAAGCAACGTTTCATGGAATTGCTGTCTCTTATTATTGGTTGTTGCTGTACTAGCTTAAATAAACAAAAAATAAGGGTTGCCATATACATGGCAACCCTTAAAAGAGAGGTTTTGAAATTTGTGTTTTAGCGCACTACAAAGCTATCGATACCTTGCTGTGCAAGCCATAGTTTCATTGTGTCAACATCGCTTTGACGGAAAGGCCCTAAGAACAATCTAATTGTTTGACCGCTTGGACCCTCATAAACACTATAACCAAGTTTTTCAATCTCAACGCGTGCTGCTGCTGCTGAAGCGGCATCGTTATAAGCACCTACTTGAAGATAAACAAGTTCTTCTTCTGAAGCATTTGTTGCTGGTATACCTGTTGGCGCTGCTACAGTCTGAGTTGTTTGCTGTTGCGGTGCTTGAGCCTGAGTTGTTTGTTGTACTTGAGTTGTTTGCTGAGGTGCTTGAGTCTGAGGTGCTTGAGCCTGAATTGTTTGAGCTTGTTGTGTGACTCGAGCTTGCGTAGGCTGATTTGCTGCTGCAGTTGGTGTTGGTGCAGTTGGTGTAGTAGCACCTGCAGGTTGCAGTTGCACAACTTCACCTACGATAAAGCTAAAGCTACGTTCAAGTTCACCAATGCGAGTTTCAAATTCTGCAACAGAACCGATTTGGTTGTAGTGGAGAAGGAGCGCGTATTCTTCAAGGTTAGTTACCGCTTTTTCTAAACGAGCGAGACGTTCTTCGGTAGTCATAGTCTCCTGAGCAGAGGCAGTAGTGAAAATAGCAAAACTGATTGTTAGGAGTAATAAAATTGTAAGGTTTTTTCGTATTTGTAACATAGGCTGATTATAGGTGCAATAGAAATTGTATCTTGTGAAAATTAAAGCAAATAAAACCTATTTTTCTAGAAATGCAGTGAAATATTCCGCATCTAGAAGCTCTATTGCATATATAAAAGCATTTAAAAAATTAGGTGAACTGAAAATAGGCAAAAAAAGTTGCGGCGCTTTTGGCACCGCAGGGAGGAGAAAATATTCAGGAGGAGGAAGGTGTCTAAACCTTAGCTGTATGTAGAATAGACAGAAAGCAATCACAAGAATCATACAAAAAAAACACGGCATTCTTAAACAATCTAAAGTCTACATTTATAAGTTAAACATTGAGATTCCTTTAACAAAAACACATCTAAAAAGAGCAACAAAAAAACCTCTTTTAGATTGATTTCTCAACCACAAAGAGGTTCTATGAAAAAGCCTTACTCGCTCAATTAGTATTAAAGCATAGTAGCTCTTACACAAAACTTGACTACTATACTAGTACAGCGATAATCACAAAGTACTTTAGCTTAGGATTAGCACTTTAATAACCTAAACAGTCAAGTCTAAAAACAGAGCATAATTTAAAATTGACTTCTTCTAGCATAAGCAATTTCATATCTGTAGAAATTGCTTATGTTCATTTAATTTAAAAGTCAATCCTTAAGCTAAACTGTAAAACTTACTACGCTAGTAGCATAAATAAACTAATAGTTTCCTAATAGCTTAAAGGTCAGCTGTTTTGCATTCAGAGTTTATACAGCACAAAGTACATTGGAGAATGTTAAAGACCTTAGGTTACAAAGACCTTAGGTTACAAAGACCTTAGGTTATATAGTACTTATAGGTAAAGAACTTTTGGATTGATTGAAAAAAGCAACCCTTACATTTTTACGTGTTAAAGCACTAGCGTGATTCACCAAAGACAGCTGCCCAAACACCATTTTCAAAATATAAGCCAATATCTTCAAGATCTGCACGCACTAGAACTTCGCAGTGTCCTTGTGAACTGCTAAGCCAACTGGCTAGTACTTTATCTGTATTTGGGCTTGCATTTGAACTACTTGCTAAGTTTTCAGCAATAGTCTTAAAAACGTATCCCTGACTTTGTGCGCGACTATCTACACGTTTACCATCAGAACCTACATGTGGTGGTGCTTTTGTTCTGACATTAATCGTACCTTCTGCGTGCATCGCTAAAACGTCTTTAACATGTGTCTTCGCTGCACCTGCTAGAGCTATATTCCACTCAACAGCATTTGAAGATGCATAAAATTTACCCTGACAACTTTGTCCATTTTGACGAAGTGTATTGATTTTATTGAGTAAATACGTCTCTACTTGACTTGGTGTGTTATTTCCTGCCAAAGATCCTAAAGTAGGCTTGACACTTGGATTAGATACTTGACCATCAAGTGGTAACTCCCCACAAGCACTCAGAAATAAAACTGCCGCTATTAGTAATACCTTAAACTTAATCATGTTGCCCCCAACACTGCTTACATACTTAGTGAGCACAGCTTAAGTTTAGATATAGCTAAAGTTTAAGCATGGCCTAAAGTACGCATTTCTTAAGTTTAAGAATCTTGTGCAACCTAACCGTTAGCTAAACATAAGAGACAGGTAGCCAGTACCTACCACTAACTAGATTAACTACATAAAAAAGTGATTCATCCAGAATATGGATGAATCTACAATTATTTTCTTCGCATCCCTGCTTGTGAGCTTGTAAGTAAATTTATAGTAGCCAATCACCGTCACATAACTCTGAAACTGTTCTTAAATTGCCACAATTTAAGAACACACTTTTTACCTATTTGATATTTGATGAAGCAGGATTGGTAGTATAGGGCAGTAATAACCTTATATCCTGAGCAACAAGAGGATAAACTTGCCTTATCTTCTGAAATACGCTTAGATTCATGCAAACATGATTATCCCTCATCACGATTTAGAAACTGTTATTGAAAATTTGCATCAAACACCACATATGCTGGTTTATGAATTTGCTGGTGCTGGTGTACAAGCCTTAGCCTGGTTACATGCAGTAGCAGGTTCCTCTGCCACTATTTTGGAAGCGAATGATCGTTATTCACAAAAGTCCTTTATAGAAAGTATCGGCTTTGAGCCTGATAAGTTTGTATCGCTTGAAGCATCTGAAGCTTTGGCCAAGCAAGCACTGAAACGTGCTCAACATTTAAAACGTGAGGGTACGGCTGCTTTAGGTCTGTCATGTACGGCTAGTATTGCAACCAATAGACCAAAAAGGGGAGAACACCGTTGCGTTATTTCTGTAGCAGATGACTTAGCAGTCACAAGTTACGTACTCACCTTAGATAAAGGCGCACGTGACCGTGAAGAAGAAGAAACACTTGTAAGCATTTTAGTAGTAAAAGCTATTTCTGAAAGCTGTAATTTAATACCTCCCACATTGAACTTGACAGAAAAAGATGTTCTAGAAGAACACCACAGCTCAGGCAAAGCACTACTGCAATTAGAAAACCAAGATGTCAACTGGTTACGATTTAGTAGTAGGGGAGAGGTAACGACTGGACAGAAACTAAGCGACCAAATGCTCTTGTCTGGTTCATTTAATCCTGTACATGCTGGTCACTTAGCACTTGTCAAACTTGTAGCCAAACAAAAACAAAGAGATGTTTGTTTTGAACTTCCTTTAGTTAATGCTGCTAAGGCAACGATCGATGTTAAAGAAGCTGTTCAACGTGCACGACAGTTTATTGGGAAAGGCGATATTATTTTGAGCCTAAGCCCACTCTTCTATGAAAAAGCAACACTTTTCCCAAATAGTATGTTTATCGTGGGGGCTGATACAGCTGTAAGACTTGTGCAAAAAAGATTTTATAACGATAGTGAAGCAGAAATGCTGGCTAGTTTTGAAGCTGTACGTGCTGCAGGCTGTTCCTTTATAGTTGCTGGTCGTTTAATTGACGATGATTTTGTCACCTTAGATGAAATCACTTTACCTGAAACAATAAAAGACCTCTTCGAGGTCTTACCCGAAGAGGTCTTTAGAGTTGATTTGTCTTCAACTGAAATCCGAGAAAATAGAAACGCTAAATAATTTTAGTAAACTACACGTACTAATTTAGATAACCAACCAGATTTATCTTTTTTATCTTTTTTGTCTTCTTTTAAGTGCTTAAGCTCACGACGAAGATCTTCAATCTCCTCACTTAAAACCGTATTATTTTTTAGCAATTGGCTAAGTTTTTTCTTGTCGATAGGTGGGGCTTGTTTACTACGTGTCTTTGTTTTAGGTTTACTCTTATCTGTTTCAAAGGCTAAACTCATAGCATCTTGAATAGGATGCCCTTCATGGACTTGTTCTCTTACTTGCTTAAATACTTCAAGTAAGTCATCTCCATAGATCTTTATGCCTTGAGAGTCATGTGCTAAACGTCCGCCAAGACTTTCATAGACTTTGCTATAGGAACGAAGGAGTGGTGTACTGAAATTAATTTTGTTGGCCGCTAAGTCAAGTTTCGAAAGTGGTGCTTGCCCAAACAAGTCATCATTAGTAGATGAAGTTGTTTTGGGGGCTGTTTTAGTAATACGTATATCCCGAAACTGATGCGGCTTGGGCATCAGTCCAGGGCTGGACATTGGGATATTAAAAGCCATCAAAAACTCCTCCTAAGAAATTCGAAGTACTCTTAGAAATGGTGTTGGGTTTGTGATTTTGACAAGTCATCATAGGTATCAACACACTTTGTATTCTAGCACATATAGCTTAATATTTAAGGTATG
>CALHRJ010000501.1 GCA_938038395.1 uncultured Deinococcales bacterium
ACCAATCACAACTCCACCTATAAGTAACCCTACCCCTATAAGTAACCCTACCCCTACACTCCTACCGCCTGCTAATTTACCTACTGTTATAAAACCTGCTTTACCGATTCCAACTACAATTCAAAACTTCAGTCTTCAACAAGTTCCTCAACAAAATGACAGTTATTACCTTAGTGCTCAGCAGAAGCTTAAACAAAGGCTCGAGCTACAGACGAATATCAAAACTGCAAAGAATGTTATTTTGTTTATTGCTGATGGTGCTGGTCCAGCTATCATGACTGCTACACGCATTTTTGATGGACAACAAAAAGGAATGTTAGGCGAAGAGAATGTTCTATCATTTGAAAAATTTCCTGATATTGCTCTTACCAAAACTTATAACGACAACGCCCAAACACCCGATAGCGCAGGTACAGCAACTGCTTTGCTAACTGGCATTAAAACTAAACAAGGGGTTATTGGTATTGCAAAAGAAGCCATGAACGGTGATTGTAATGATGCTCTGAACTGGTCCGTTGCAACACTAGGAGAGCTTGCCGAAGATATTGGTATGTCAACAGGTATCGTGACAACGACGGGTGTTACCCACGCAACACCCGCTTCGTTCTATGCCCACAGTGCAAACCGTGCCTGGGAAAACAACACTAACTTGCCTGCAAATACACAAGGAAAGTGTAAAGATATAGCTGCTCAGCTTATAGAGTTCTCAAATGGAAATGGTGTAGATGTAGTATTTGGTGGTGGTAGAAAGCACTTTATGACACAGACACAAATTGATCCTGAAGATAACAATGTAAAAGGTGCTCGAACAGATAACCGTGACTTAATCGCTGAATGGCCTGGAAGCTATGTTTGGAACAAAACTCAGTTTAATGCGCTTAATGCTACCTCAGGCCAAGTTCTAGGATTATTTAATCCAGGCCACATGGAATACGAAATTGATCGCATCAACGAACATGGTAGTGTAGAGGCTGCTGACGAACCTAGTTTAGTGGAAATGACAGCCAAAGCGATTGAAATGCTCAGCACAAATCAAAAAGGCTATTTTCTCTTAGTCGAAGGGGGTCGTGTTGATCACGCAGCGCATAATACCAATGCCTTTCGCATGTTGAGTGACAATGCTACCTTTGCCAAAGCCGTACAAAAAGCCGTTGATATGGTTAATTTACAAGAAACTTTAATTATTGTAACTTCTGACCATGATCACACATTAACACTCACAGGGTATGCACAACGGGGTAATAATATTTTGGGCTTAGTAAAGGGTATAGATTCTAGTGGACGTCCAGTAAGTCAAGCTACACTGGCCTTGGATAACAAACCCTATACTACTTTGAGTTTTGCCAATGGCCCTCACAGGAATTCAGTCCGACGCAACCTCAGTGAAGTCCAAGTTACCTCAATCGATTTTGTTGCTGATGCACATGTGCACCTGCCAGGCGAAACACATTCTGGAAACGATGTTGTTACTTATGCAACAGGTACAATGTCAAATCTTATTGGTGGGGTAATCGAGCAAAACTATGTGTTTCATGCCATAAGTCAAGCCTTACAGTTAAGTAAAACTCGCAACTAGGAATCTTTAATAGCTAGAGGGCAGTTCACCTTCATTACACTGCCCATTTTATTCAATCACTGCATCTACTCTATCAAAATCTAACAAGTATTAAGACAGTCTAATTCTTATAGCTACACAGATAAGAAAGATCAGATGCTGAAAGTATTACAACGTACCTTAGCTCATTATTTCTTGTAATACTAAGCTGAAAGATAAATGTCGTAATCCTATCATCGGATACTAGGTCAGAAGAACCGAAAGATAAGCACTTTCTGATATCTGATACTTCTTGGCATTATGACATTCTTGATTCATTTTGGTATAAGGCTTAAGCTGCAGAAAAAAATTGCTTAGAGCATAGCACAACGAGTTTTTTAGGATACTAAACTTAAAGTAGTTACATAGTGTGAAATACCTTGGTGATTTTCCAACGGTTCTTGGTGTTTAGAATTGAATATTAACGCGGTGGAGTATTCACCAATTGGTGAATCTCTTACCTTGTTTGACTGCTTTAATTTGTTTGCGATAGGTGCGGTTTTTTGGATTTAGATGGGTGAAACCACTTCAATAGAGTCACGCTACTCTCAAAACGGAAAACTGTATTAATACAACCTCAATAGTGGGTAACTTAGTACGTGATGTCTAATTCGAAGCAGGCGTTGAGGAATTCATCACCCTGCAAGTTCATTATTAAAGGTGTCTAGCAACCATTTGCAAGATGTTGGTAGGGTTGGGGATAGTTGCTAGGCCTCCTGAGCTATGGTGGTTTTTACCGGCACTCCATAACCCATTAAGAGTAAGATAATAAAAGTCTATTACTAAATTCTGATTTTGCAAAACAGAAAATGATTTAAGCCAAGACTTAGTTTCTTATGTAGTGATTTAAACCTATCTACACCAAACCTATTTTCTAAATTAAGATTCCATAAACATATTTTTACAACCTTCCCCCCCAGATGGGGGTGTTCCTGACAGCTCCTTTAAAGCCATAATTACATTAATTAACTCTCTCTATTCGCGATTTCACCTTCTTTAATGACGAGATTAATCAATAACTTAACAGATGTTGGGGTACAAGCAATGGTTTTAAAGCAGGGTACATACAAATCAAAGTTCAAGACAAAAACTACCGGGTTTAGTCTTATCGAAGTAATCGTTGTTATTGCAATAGTTGCAATTCTCTTTGCTTTGATAGCACGGCAAGCCAGACCGCCTCATGTCACAGTTTTTGCAAATGCCCTTGCTGCAGTTATCCAACAAAGCAGATATGAATCAGTTCAGCGCAATACGGGTGTTGCAGTAGTCCATGTTGCAAATAGTGGGTTTGAAGTACGCACTATTCCTGGTAATAATTCATCATGTTTTGGTACGAACTACCAAGTACTTCGCTCTCTGAATTTTGAGGGGCATGGCTCAGTGAATGTTTCCATGAATAAGTCTGGAATAGTCTGGTTGCCCAATGGATTAGTACTAGCCTGCGATGGAACCCAATCTGTTGTAAATATAAGTATTTTTGATTCTTCGGGGAAAACACGAGGACTAACAATAAATTCAATAGGACGGGTGGAAATACAATGAAATCTTTAATGCCTAAACAAAGTAGTGTAACCAATACAAAGTCACGAGTAATAACAAAGAAAACTATGAGCTCTTCAGAAGGAATGAGTCTTATTGAAGTTGTTGTCGCTTTAGCCTTGCTGGCCGTAATCATGTTCTTTATGTCATCTACCCAACTTAGCTCTATCAAGATGAATCATAAGACCAAGATTATTCGTGATTTGACACATAGTGCTGAAAGGGAAATGGAAAACCGTAGACAAGACCCACAACTTTCCACTGTGATTACAAGTTCACAACCAGACTGTTTTCTTGAAGATGAAGGCTATAGTTGTAAAACAAGTATTCATCCATGTAGCATTGGGGAGAATGACGGTGAAGCAACGATTGTGTGTGTTGACACAACTGACGTCAACTTTACAGAAGCAGAAGCGGTTGCACACCAAATTACTGTTGATATGGAAACAGAGCCTGACGCAAGAAGTGGTCATGTAAGAAATATCCGATTACAGACTATTGTTCAGGCAACTAAGGCAACACCATGAAAAAACAGCTATCTGGATTTTCAATTATTGAGTTACTGATTAGTATGGTCATATTGGTGATCATATTTTCAGTGATAGGTGCTATGTTACACAGCTCGAGCAAAACCTATCGAACCACAGCGGCTATTGCAGAGGAAGTTGAAATTACAGATGCGGCAGCCCGTTTACTTCGTTACGACATTAGCCTATCTGGTTATATTGGTCTGGATGGTGTAGAGCGTGATCTTGAAGGAGACCCTGTCTTGGTTATGCCAAATACCAATTCTGCTTATGGTGAGGTAGTAGAAGTTCGTTATTTTGAAGACCGCTATACTGTAAACAATCAGCCTGAATTACGCTATATTAGTTATTATGTTGGTCAAAATCAAGAAGGTCAAGGTCTTTTAAGAGATGACCATATGCAAGAACCCCAACTGCTTATGTCAGGTGTAAGTAATTTGACAACTGAAATGCAACCCCGTGGTGTCAACTTAAACTTAAGTCATAATGTGAATGACCAGGTTGTTCGTATTGTATTTAATCTACAGTGTCTTGAAGAGGTCGTGAACGGTGAAGTTGTCAAAATAGTAAAAGCCCAATGTTAAGTAATAAAAAATCATTTTACTAAACTACACTTTTTTAAAATACTCAACTCGGTTATACCTGTAGATGAAAGACTACAGGTATTTTCTTTGTTTAGGTCTTGTATTAAATAAAAGATAAGGATCTATGTATACGTCATTATACTGAGCCCAAACATATCGTTAATAAAATAATCAGCTTGAAGCGTTTGGTACTCAACCATATTCCACATCACATCTAGATAGTCAAATCAAAATACATCCTCTCAAATCTTGCACTTATTCAAAACGTCTTATATTTCGTGCTTTTTCCTTATATTAGTACTTTTGATATTTTACAGAATTTCTTGAAAAGCCTTTAGCATCAGTGTTTTTGAATAATAACTAAAATTGGGGACTTGCGTCCAGAATGCAAATTTATGCAACTACAAGATATGAGTTCTGAATTAATTAAGGAATTAGGCATATTAGCTCAATCTTTAGATACCTTTTTCTAATATACCCCCCTCATATGGGGGTAACACTATGTTTCTTGCAAATACTATAATAGGTACATAGCCGCTGAAATAAGTCAAACTAAAAGGCTTATGAGGCACTATCTTTTTTTTGTGTAAGTCTATACATCATTGTTCTTCATCACTCCTACAGGCAAAAAGATACCCTACGATCGAACGGCTAGAAATAATTGGGGGCACTAATGAGTAATACAAATAGGGGCAAGCAACAGTATCGTAAAACCAACCAGGAACAAGGTATAGCACTAACAGTCATGTTAGTCGTACTAATATTCGCAGCAACATTATCATTTGGTACTTTATTTCTCACACAGAACAACTTGAAGGTAGCAGAAAATATTCGCAACCATGCAATTGCGAAATATAATGCTGAAGCTGGCATCGAAGTCTCACATATTATGCTTGGCGAAACTTGGAAAGACACAGGTATCATGCCAACGACCGATACCGCAGCAGCGATGGTACCACTTGCTGTAAGCGCAGGCGAAACAGCATTTAGCTACTATTTGGATCCAGCAGTTTTTAACAGTACAAGTAACAATGTATATTTAGCGATCGTTGGTAAAAGTGGTCCAGATGCAAGCTATACTTCTGAAATGTTAGCCAATGCAATACCTGCATCAACAGGAAGAACAAGAAATTTACCAGCCTACTCACATGGCATCTTATCTAAGACGCATGTTCGTATGAATCAAATGCAAGGTACTGAAATGACTTCAGCAGGTGTCCATGGTAATCAAGGCTTTACAATCTACGGTAACTTAGACACAATCTTTGATTGTATTAAATATGATGAAGAAACTGGCGATTGTACTGAAACACAAGAAGCAGAAAACAAAGAAATCTATTTCTCTGCTGCATGGGAACAAGATGGTTACACCTGTATCGACCCTGTAGGTGACGATTTGTGTCATATGAATAAACCTAAAACACTGGTCTACGATCCATTCAACCCTTGGACACCAACAGGTGAAGCAAGTAATCCACAACCAGCCATTATTCATTCCAAAGCAGCGTTACTTAAAGGCTTAGTTGATAAAGGTATGATTACGGGTGCAAAGTTACAAGACCTCGGTTACTTGCCTGATGATGTTGATCCTACTAATGTTAGCTTGCTAGCACTTGGAGATACAAATCGTGACGGTGTTTACAACCATGATGCAAATTATGGTGCTATAGATGCAGCGTTAGATATAAGTTCAGCCATTGAGCATATTTGTACAAGCTATGGGGTTAAAACCTATGATGGTAGCGATGCGATTTCTAGAAGCAGAGATATGTTTGATGCTGGCTTCAGGGGTGGTAAAACTGTATGTATAACACAATCAGATACAACTATTCCTAGAAATTCAGACCTTTCAGACATAAAAATAATTAACCTAACTGGCAAATTGAAAATTCTTTCTGGAAGCACTTTTGATAATACTGTTGTTCTTTCTGTTGGTGCTGGCACTTTAGAAATTGATGATACGACCATCAATGATAGCTTGATTTATGCTGAGAATGACCTAACACTACAGAAG
Organism: uncultured Deinococcales bacterium; assembly: GCA_938038395.1. Lineage (GTDB taxonomy): Bacteria > Deinococcota > Deinococci > Deinococcales > Trueperaceae > CALGZD01. The sequence continues at coordinate 6,259 of CALHRJ010000501.1, forward strand.
TCATCTATTGTTAGAGGTACAACGTCACTACTTACAAGCGCTAATTTAAAGCTAAGTAGCACACTAGAAGTAACGACGGTAGAAGGTCGCACAATTGCAGGTATTAATGCTGTATCTGATGGCAATATGACCTATAGTAAAGATTCCACAATGTTTGGTGTTTTTCAAACGAGAGGTAACTACACAAACAGTTTAAATGCTGATGTTAAAGGCAGTATCATTGCTGAAGGTGAAATCATTTTCCAAAAATCAATTACTGCAGTTGATTCAAGCCTACCTATGGAGAATCCAACTTTAGAAGTTGTTGAAGGTGAAGCTATTGAAGCTGGGTTTGAAGTGATGGGTCGTCGTTAGACTAACTAATACTTATTGTAGGGCTACCTTAAGGGGTAGCCCTATTTTTTTTTGCCAATTGTCCAAAACCGTCTCTAAACATCACAAGTTACAATACTGCTGCATAATTCAAAGATGGAGCAGAATATGGTTAACGTTTCGACGTATATATGCGTTTATTGCGATGAACGGCATCACAGCAAACTGACGATGTATTGATAGAAGTAGTAAGGGGGTTTTTTGTTCTTGGTAGTACTTCTATGTTTTAGCTTCTGCGAATTAACTAACAAGAACTTCGTTTTTCTAACACTTCTATGTTTTAGCCTCTACGAATTCACTAACAAGAGCCTCGTTTCTCTAACATCCCCCCCACATGGGGGTAACGCAGTGAGTAGTTTGTATCATATAATAGTTACATAGTCATTGAGATAAGTCTTACTAATAGACTTTTAAAGTAATCTCTTTTCAATGAAGCTATCTACATCTTTCACTGCAATATTCCTATTAGCAGAATTTATAGAAGCTACAACAAAGGCTATAAATAATTGGGGGCAATTATGAATACTATTGGTAAAGGGCAAGTAAATAGGGGCACTAAGAATCGTAAAGAGCAAGGCATAGCCTTAACAGTTATGTTGGTGGTATTGACCTTTGCAGCAACATTATCGTTTGGTACGTTATTTCTCACACAGAATAACTTAAAGGTAGCAGAAAATATTCGTAACCATGCAATTGCGAAATATAATGCTGAAGCTGGTATTGAAGTCTCGCATATAATGTTAAATGCCGATTGGAAAGAAACAGGCAAAATGCCAACTGCAAATACTGCAGATTCAATGGTGCCGCTAGCAGTAAGCGCTAGCGAAACAGCATTTAATTACTACCTAGACCCAGAAGTATTCAATAGTACCAACAACAATGTTTATTTAGCAATTGTGGGTAAAAGTGGTCCAGATGCAAGCTATACAACAGAAATGCTTGCAAAAGCAGTACCAGCAAGTACATCTCAGAGCTTACCGCTTCCTGTCTATGCAAAAGGAATTGTTTCAAAAACAACTGTAAGTATTAATGGTATGGCAAATACAAAATTACTCTCTACAGGTGTTCATGGTAATCAAGGTTATACGCTAAACGGTAAAATCAAACATGTATACACCTGCATAGAACGCAATGAAGATGGCACTTGTTATGATTTTGAATTCTCTGCTAATCCTTGGACTTATTTCACAGCTTCAGCAGAACAAAGTAACTATACCTGTAACAGTCACCCAAGCGCACCGATTTGCCAGAGTGGTGAACCAATGATTATGGCTGATGATCCTTTTAATCCATGGAACTTTGATGGCACTATAAAAGATCCACAGCCAGCAGTTATCAATCCTAGAGCATCACTTTTATTAGGACTTTATACCAGAGGTTTGGTTAGCGCTGAAGCTTTGCAAACAATGGGCTATCTATCTTCTACCGTAGATTTAGCTAACTTTAGCCTTCGTGAACTTGCTGATACAAATAACGATGGTATAGCAAATAATGATGCAAACTACGGTCCAGTTGATGCAGATATTGACCTTACAAACCTTGCAGCCTATATGTGTGCACAACCAGGCGTGAACGTCTATGACGGTCAATCACTTAATAGTGCAAGCCAGCTTTATAGCAGAGGGTTCAGAAAAAACAAGGTGACTTGTGTAACCAATGGCGTTAACTTTCCAAAGAACTCTGATTTAGAAGACATGACGATTATCGTTCTAAACGGTAGCATGAACTTTAATGGTTCTTCAGATTTAGACAACACAAACCTGATTAACTTTTCAAGCGGTGTTAACCTAGACAGTGGTGACATTGATTCTTCTCTAGTATTTGCTAAGCAACATATCAATGTAAATCGTAATGCAGAGATTAAAGGTGTGACAAGCCTACTTACAGACGGCAACATGACACACAATGGTAAAACTGTTGTTGCCAGTACAGATGATGGACCAATTGTAGGCTTAAACGTAGTTGCAAGTGGTGACATTACCTTTAATGGTCGATCAGATACCTATGGTATTTATCAATCACGCGGCTCATTTAGACAAAACGGACACTCTGATTTGTTTGGTAGTGTACTTGCAGAGAAATCAATCATCTTTAATGGTGGTGTAGAAGTTGACGCAAGTATGCCAATTTCAAACCCAACACTTGGTAGTGTAGAGATTGTTGAACAAGAAGCAGGGTTTATAATGACTGGTCGTCGCTAGCAGTTTAGAATAGTACTAAATGCACAAGGTCTTTTATGAGATCTTGTGCATTTTTATTGGTTATGTACTGTATAGAGTAGTCGTTATAGGTTAAATAAAGAGAAGGCTCGAGTTTGCGCTCGAGCCTTAAAAATTGGAGAGATTATCTAATGTAATTATTTGTAAGTACCAAAGCAAAATTATGTTCAACTATTTTGAAACTATACTCGTACCGAATAGTTAATCTTCTAGAGGTTGAGTGTTTAATCAGATAAGGTAACTTAATTTTGCACAGGTACTTAAGGCTTTTTAATTTCCTCGTCCTTTGCCCTTTCCATTGCTGTTGCCAGGCGGATTACAATTTCCTTTGTTTTGACTATTGCCATTCCCTTTGCCCTTGCTTTGCCCAGGAGGGCTACAGTTTTCTACATCGGTTGCGCTAGGTGGGGCAAATTGGCTTTGTGGCGCATTCAAACCTGCTGGCCCACCATACAATTCGACTTGATAACCAAGGTTAGTTAGTGCTTTTTGCAAAACATTGATTTCATTACGACGAATTATAGGACCAACAAATACAACAGTATTATTGTCATAAGAATCTAGTCCAACTGGGTAACCTTTTGCATAGAGTGTATCTGCAAGGTTAGTTAAAGCAGGATCATTTTGTTGAAATAAACCTACGGCAAGTTTATAGGCTTTAGGATTATCAGCAGCAACGATACCAACACTTTCTTGTACCGTCAAAATTTCTTGTAGAGCTGATGACGTTTGGACTGGTTCAACTTGCACAGGCTCAACTTGAATTGGCTGAACCTGAACAGGCTGAATAAGAGGTGTTGGCTGTGTTCCTACAGTGTTCGATGGTTCTGCAATAGGTACGACATTGATGCTTGTTGGTTGAACAAAAGTCAAGGCAGATGTTTTGGCAGTTTGAATAAGCGTATTTGCATAACTAGCTGGACGCAAGAAATTTTGTGTTTCGATTATGCCAGTTTCTCTTTTTTGACCTACTAAAATAGTTGGTACAGCTACCAAATACCCTTCAATATTCAGAGCGCCACCACCAGAATTGCCACCATCAAATTTACCATCAGTCTTGATCCAGCGATCGCCAGCACTTACGAAATCTTCGCCAGTAAAACCGCTGATAACACCTCTGGAACTGGTAATGGTGTTACCACCAATAAGTGGATAGCCCCAAATCGAAATGACGTCATTTGGGTACAGGCTGCGGTAGTCACTTATAGGAATATAAGGAAGATTACCAACTTGAGTGCCATCTATATCTGAGACTATTCTTAGCACAGCCAAATCAAGATCTGCGTCACCAGCAGCGTATTCAGCAATGTATTTTGGTTGTGGCTCACTAAAAAGGTCAACGGTTACCACAATTGTATGTTTTTGATAGGGTTGATTTTGAGCATCAGCAATTACATGATAGTTGGTTAGAATTAGTCCTGAAGGATCAACAACACTGCCTGAACCACGTTCTCCAGACCAATTGCCGTCAGGTGTTTGTGATTGTATCTGAACAATAGAGGCAAGAATGGCGTTTGTATTGTCACGGTTTTGTGTTGATTGATACAAGCTTGTTTGAGCTTGCGAGAAACTAAAAACAAAAGTAACTATTATTAGTAACCCAACGTTTTGTGCGTTCATAAGATATTTCCCTTTCGTATCCTTTGGACACCTAATTGGGTTAGTGTACCAAGTAAATGCGTTATTCTCATGTAGGAAATGTGAGTCTTATGACAATACAAACAAAGGCTCGAGCACACGGTTGATAGTCCATCCACTGACCCAACAACTGACTATGTTGATACTATTGATTCTATTGATGCCGCTGCTAGAGAAGTATTAGGTCTATAAAACAACTTGATGTAGCTCATTACTTAAATGGGCTACATCAATAAACAATAAAAAGCATCCAAGGATGCAGTCTTCACCTTGTAAGTCAATCCAATTACGAGGTGAATTATGCAAGATATTTTTCAGTCCAAAGCTTCGCATGTCCAAGCTCCGCTAGCACTCTTTAACTATGAGTTAGGCATTCCACCAGAAGCTACGGTAAGCCAACGGCAAAAGTGGAATACAGAAGCGGAAGCATTAGCGAAGCTCTTAAAAAGTCATAAAAAGAATCCAAGTGAACTTGAACGAAAGCTACTTGACTATATGAACTTTAAGGTCAAGTTGAGTTATGACTAATATGGTAGTCAGTATGATGACGAGATGACCTTGAGGAAGCTTAGTCAGATGAATCTAATAGAGTCTTAAATTTATCTAGGATGGTGTTTAGTTCGTAAACTCTATGCCATCCTCGGTTATACTTATCATTATGCCTTTACCTAAAAATCGCCCACCAACCCATCCTGGAGAAATGCTTCTTGAAGAGTTTTTAGTGCCACTAGACATGAGTCAAAAAGAATTAGCAGAACGTATTGGTGTGTCTTATCCACGTATTAACGAGCTTGTACATGCAAAACGTGGGGTTACACCTGATACGGCTATACGACTAGCAAAGCTCTTTAATACAACTGCTGAGTTTTGGTTAAGGGGTCAACTCAATTGGGACCTATGGCATGCTATGCGTGCGCCTACAGCGAAGCAGATTGATAAAATACAACCTGTTATTCAGTAATATGACTTTACAAAAGACAACACAAGCGAAGCTAAAAGCTCTCTTTACAGAAGCTGAAGCCAGTAAAGCTTTTCTAGCCTCTAAAAAAGACCCTAAAAAAACAATTACTGATGTTATTCAGGCAATGGTTAAAGAGCTTGATGCTGAAATCTTTGAACTGAAAAATCAAGAAGGAAAAGCTGCGAGTTCTGCTTTGGGCTTTGCTGTTGTGTTTTACAAAGACTCACAGTTACTTATAGGACCAATTTACATTGCAAAAGCTTATCAAGGACAAGGCTTTAGTAAAGTATTGCTTGAGCAGATTGTGCAGCTTGCTAAAAGCAAAAACTTAGTGTCGATATATACGAAGACTTGGGGAGCAAATAAAGCCTCAAGACATCTCTTTACAAGTTATGGCTTCACACAAACAAAAGAAGTCTTAGATGACCGAGCAGATGGAGATAGTACTGTAAGTTATATTTATCAACTTCGCTCTGATTGACGCCCTCATTAACGTTAGCTTTTAGCGTAGTTTTAGCGATAACATTTCCTAACTTAAACAAACCGTTTGAGTCCCGAAGGAGATGTAATGCCACAAAAACATTCAGCCCTGAAACTCATTTTTCTACTTATTCTTAGCTTCTGCTTTAGCAGTTCATTTGCTCAGAATACCTATATAGACAATACCGTTACCCAGCTCGATATTAAATATCTTGGGTCTAACCCTGGTCGTATTGAAACCACACCAAACTTTATGACAGTGATTGAATTCCC
>CALHRJ010000502.1 GCA_938038395.1 uncultured Deinococcales bacterium
TCCCAGTTCGCAAGGACGCAACTTGCAAGTTTTTAAAAAAGTAAGAAAACTTCTATCTGTGATCAACTCAGTGTCAACCTTGGTTGGGACACACTCGGTAAATCTACAATCTGAGAAAATTGAAAGTATCAGACATAAGACTGTTTTGAGCTCGAGCTGAACAATCTTTTTGAGTGTAACAACTTCCAGCAATTGCAAGACAAGACTTCCAGCAATTACAAGACAAGACCATCATTCAAACTATCTCTAAAGGTTTATGAAAGACACAAGCTTCTGAGGTCATGGTCGAGGAATTGAGTAATAAATATTGGAATTAAATTCACACAAGGCATACGTTTTCTACTTATTTATATTTTGAAATTATTCTCATCTACTGACCTACGAGTCCATTCAAGGTAGTAAGACAGTAGTGAGGGATTGAAACTATAATGATGAGTTTTTGAAATAGAGCTTTGAAACTCAGCTTAATTTGAGTGCTTTGTAGTGTTCACTACGTTGATTTAGGATATTGGCTTACTTGATTTAAGGTCAAAAAGTGGAGTATAATCATTGTACAAGCTTTGTATAAGCTCTGTAGTATGTTTAATATTAGATAGTATGTTTGTTAAAGATAGTCTTTGAAAATTATCCGAGCAAGTTTGAAAAGAAAGTCCTAGAAATATAGCCTTAATGCTAAAAGATGGTGGAAGATGAAGCGAATAACAGCGGTAATTGAAAACCAATCGGTACAGAGCAATGCCAATACGCTTAGTGAGCAAGAGCATAGTATGGGTCAATGCTTAAGTTATCAAAAGAACGAAGCTATTTTGTTCCCTGGTGAAGGTGATTATCTTTACCGAGTTGTTGATGGTCTTGTTCGATTGTACACAATGGACAACGAAGGCAATGGCTTAACACTTCGCTATGTTAAACCTGAAGGCTATTTTGGTGAAGAATGCTTGTCTTCAACCTCAAGACGCTATTTTGCAGAAGCGGTCACAAAATCTGTAGTTGAACAAATCACAGTTGCAGATGTTATCCGTGCAGATAACCCAATTCTTGTGAAGTATTATGCTGAGGTCGTTACAAATCTGTACCGTTCCATGCACCGTTTAGCAAATAAACAGTTGCGCTCGAGGATAGCTGCTGAATTGCTTGATTTACAAGACAGTGCCCTGTCACAACAAGGTGAACATGGTGAAGCAATTGTAAAAATTACCCATGATGATTTGGCTTCTATAGTTGGCTCTGTCCGTGAAACAGTTACAAAAGCTTTAGGAGAACTAAGTAAATTAAAAGCAATTGAAGCTCGGTACGGAAAGATTGCTTTAATCAATCCAGAACTTTTACAATCAATCGCAGGAGAATAGAGTTCCTTTTTAAGTCTACTGTTTATGGTTTTCGTGTCTAGGCAGTAATTATTGTCTTATACTATTATGGATAGCATTTAAACTTTGCTTGAGAGTTTGTCTCGCTTTCATAGCAATCTTAACTATAGTTAGCATGAGCCTATGTTCTTTTGATTACCTATACCCAACTCTAAAGTTTACTTAGGGGACTCCTAGTTATCTTTACTAATAAGTTAGCGCTTAGTTCTAAATTGATGCATGTAGAGTTGAAATAAAAAAATTTTCTATTTATAGAATTTTAGGTTAACAAAATCGTCTAATATTAAACTTATCTATAAAATAGGTATTCATAAAAAAGTAGCATAGTATTTTTTCGGATAAATTCGAATCTCAAGAATGTAGTTTTTAGCTGTTTTGCAATTATGAGAGGTCTCATAATTGCAGTGATTTAACCTTAGTAAGTTACTTTTAAAAGTGCATTTTTTTGTTCAATTTTAGAATTAGATGTGCTAGATAATTACATTGAATTTTAAGGTATCTTGTCTCAAAGTGTTGTACTACAGGCATTTAAACTTGATTATCCCATAGATATTCGTGATACGCTTCATTTCGAAATAATTTTGAGTTTTGACATTTGCATTGAGGTTTGATAACTCATAGAGACATCATATTTGGATGTTGTACTAGTCAAACAAAAATCATTTACGGAAAGGTTACACTATGAACAAAGGTGAATTTAGCGCGAAAGCACAAGAAGAGTTTAAGGCAAGAAATATTGAGCTTTCTGACACAGCTGCTGCAAAGCTTGTAGATGCAGTTTTTGATACACTTCAAACCACATTAGCAGGTGGCGAGAATGTTGCTATCACAGGATTTGGTACATTTGAAGTTCGTTCAAGAGCTGAGCGTCAGGGTAGAAACCCAAAAACAGGCGAAGCAATTACAATTAAGGCACAAAAAACAGTTGGTTTTAAAGCAGGTAAAGGCTTAAAAACAGCAGTTAACTAAGCTATTTAGATTTATCTAAGTAAATATAAAAAAAGGCAACCAGTTTTGGTTGCCTTTTTTCGTTCTATTTGTTTTAAGATTTCTGGCTTAAAAGACTGAGCCAATTCTAAATTTGAAGTAACCAGTAGGCTGTTGACCAGAAAAACCATAGTCAAGACGTATAGCAGGTATGCCTATGCCGCCTAGATTAAGGTTTAACTCTAATCCTAGACCTGCACTTAGGTATGGGTTAGAAATATCTGTAGGCGTGTTAGACGCGAAACCAAGGTCTGCAAAACCAATCGCATAGATTGCTTGGGTAATGCTTGTGTCCAAGCCTAAGTCGTAGCGATATTCAAGAGAGCTTGTGAGATAGCTTTGTGAGAGTGAAAAGTTCTTTGCACTATAACCACGGATGAGTGTTTCAACTGATTGCGTATCGCCTACTGTAAAGTAGTTGCTGCTTGGATAGTCTTCGGCGCCTAGCTGGGTACCGACATTCACACGGAAGGCTAGAACGTTATTATTTGGCGTTAAAGCGGTATAAGTTCTAAATCCAGCTTTAAATTGTGTGTAGTTGTAGGCTTGGTTTATTTCTATTTCGTCAACTACATTAGTAGCTGAACCAAAGCCATAACCTACATTGACATTTGTACGTACGCCACGTGTTGGGAATGCACCTGAGTCACGGTTATCAAATACGATGCCTGAACTTAAGAAAGTGAAGCTACCACTGTTCGGTACAAGGGGTATAGCACGTTCTGAATCGAGGTAACAATCACTTCCATTAGTTAGATTGCCACTATCATCAAACTGGCACGTAGTAGAGGTGCTTGGTGTTTCATAAGCATAGTTACTGAAGTTACTACGAATGCCAGCGTTAAAGGTTGTAAAGTCAGCGATTCTTCGGCCAAAACTTACTGAGAAGCCAGTATCGCGTCGTGAACTATTGCCGATACGCACTTCATTTTCTTCGATATCTTCACAGATACCTTGTGCAACACAAGGATGGGCAATCGTTGTTTTACCCTCACTGACAATTGGAGTATTTGCATTGTTTAAGCTGAATAGACTAAAGCCAAAGCTAGTGGGTACTTCACGGAAGTCTAAAAAGTCAATGTCTATCCAAGGTACGTCATAGCGGATTTGTCCACCGAAGAGTAGACCACGGCTAACTGTTTGGGCGTTTAAGTCCAAGGCTATACGTTGAGCATCGCCTAAGAAATTCGTATCTTCATAGGTAATTGTCGCAACAAGACCACCATCTGTAGAATAAGTTGCTTTTGGATCAAAACTACGTGTTAACTTTTCACTCAGTTGTAGATTTACGGTGACAGCCTGAGGGTTGGTTACATCGTTCACGCTTAGAGTTGGTGCTTGTGGTTCAACAATGCCAATGTTAACGATGTTTCTGAGGCTTTGAATTAAGAGCTCACGACTTAGTACACTACCGACTTCAGGAAGGTAACGTGTGATTACACGGTCAGATGTACGACGATTATCAATCTCTTCAAACTCAATATTATAGCCTGAGATAACAACTTCACGAATATTAATAGTGTAAACGCCGCTATCATAGCTGACATCAGGTTCAATAATACTATAACCATTTTCGTTGTAAAGCTCAGCAATACGACGATAATCTTCTTCTGCAATAACGGTTGTATAGGTATCTCCAGCACCCATTGCAAGAAAAGGAAGAAGTTCTGCGTCTGTATAGACTGTATTGCCTGTTATCTGAATAGTATCAATAACACCTGTTGATGCGGGTGCACCTGGAACAAATACAACACGGACTTCACCAGAGGCACTGTAGGCAGTTTGCAGACTGATGTCAGTATCTCTTCCGACTGCAAGTGAGCGTACGTCTTCTAGCAAAGTGTTGTAATTAAACAAGTCACCAGGTTTTACGTTCAAGGCAGCCTGATCAACACCAATAGCAGTGGTGCTAATGCTGGCAATACGAAATTCTAGAAGAGCAAGGTTTAGGGTATTGTTTTCAAGATTACTTTGTTGACTGTTGATGCCGTTACCACGGTAGCCAGCAGCATTGTAGGTATTTGAGAAGCTTTCTTGTAAGCCACGATAGACAGCTCCGTTAAAGCTTGCACCTGGAGTTGTGACTTCAATGTTGCCATCTTCAGTAGTATTTAAAGTAGCATTTGGTGGAATTGCGCTTCCTAATGCTGTTCTGATTTGTTCAGGCGTTAGGATTGTATTGCCAATTACACGGATTTGATCGTAGTTTGCTGCTTCATCAATAGTGTAAGTGATTCGTAGAGGTGTACTTGTACCAGTACCACTAGCTGTAACAGGTTCACTAGTTAAAATAACAGGTACATTAAATGGCCATGCGATTTCTTGTGTTTCACGGTAGATGCGTTGAATGGTCTCAATACCTTCTTGAGCTCTTACACTGTTGTAGGTTGCGCCCGGTCTGAGTAGTTTACGGTCGGCAAGAATATCTAGGAAGGGTTGCGCATTGAAGCTCGAGCCTTCCACAAGAATTTCACCAATTTTAGGATTTTCCGTAACCCTCACAATAAGTTCAGGACCACTACCTCTGTCCTCAATTGTAATTGTAACTTCTGCGAAAGTACCCATACCTAAAACGCGGTTGCGTTCTGCTTCAAGGTCGATACTACCCACAGGGGTACCTTCACGAGCAGTCAGGTTGACTTCTACTAGGGGCATAAGTGCTTCACTGGTTCCAGCAACACGCACATCGACTAAACGGCTATTTGGATCTATGCCTTCTTGGGCATAAGCACCCATAAAAGCAAACAGCCCAACACTAACTAACAGTGTCAAGACTGGCAAACTGACTTGCCTCAACTTTTTCATAGTAGCTAGTTTAACTGAGAAATGGTGAGAAGAGCTAGAGGATTCTTACAGAATTCTTATTAATTGTTAACACTTGCTATCAATTCGCACTTTATAAAGCATATTTGGCTATAAAACGTTATAGACTAGAGCTACTATGATACAAAAAGTTAACTTTTCAGAGAAATTTAGTAAGTTTAATGAACATTGGTC
>CALHRJ010000503.1 GCA_938038395.1 uncultured Deinococcales bacterium
GCTGTATCGGGCGACCCATCTTTAAGCCTTGCAGCCAGAGCATGGGGCTTCAACGTTCCAGACGTACAGCCCTATGTCGAAGAGGTAGACAAAGTGTGTTTGGCCTATGTTGTATCTCTACTAGAAGCAATGGGGTTTGAAAAAGAAGTTGCTAAAGTAAAAGGGCGCATCATTTATGCCGGTTATGTAGGTCACACCATGCTGGCGGTACCAATAACAAAAAAGCAGGAACGGTTGTTAATAGATGACTTACTAAAGGTTGCAAAGTAGCGTGTAGACATGTTGAATTATCCTCTCTAAGATGATAATTCATATCTTAAAGTCTCAAGTAGCTTTAGAGTCAAGAAGATGATTTATGACGAGTATTCAATGTTGCCTTAATTCCAAGTAGAATCACTCGACAAAACAGTGTAGGTATACCTAGCAAAATTGTAAAACCACCTGTCAATGCCATCAAAAGCATAAGGGTTTTAAAATCTTCTCCAAGTAGGCCAATAAACAATATAAATGTCATGTATACGATTAGTAGAATAGCAGCTAATAATAACAGTAGATAAGCCTGAGCTGGTTTATTGGAGAAACTAATTTCAATTTTTGGTAGTTTTCTTAAGAACAGTAGAATCATGCTAAGATTTACAGTAGCTATTACCAATGTTAAAACTAACCATGAGATAAGCAGACTATCAATTTCAGGAGTAATGAATAAATACACTGGTGCTATGAAGCACAATATTATTTGCAAAGCAATATTCATTTTCTTAGCTCGTGTTAGAGCATAGACTAATACAATAAGGGATAATGTAAAAATTAAAGTTGATAGTCCCATAAGTAACTATGGTAGTACATTTGATGTCAAGAAACTATCAAAGTAAAATCATAGCAATCATAAAGCTAAGCAAGCTTAAAAAGATTTGCAACAAGCTGTTCAGTTTCCTAACTTTAGCGAGCCCATAAACAATCGCTGCGACTAAAATTGCCGCCAACATTTCAACAATCACCATATTGATAGTTTACTCAAAACACCTAGACGCATTTGTACGCCCTAACCCTTTGTATTTATGGACAACCGAAAAACTCGAAAGCTTATGAAAATAACACCAACCATAGTTGTGATACCACCTGTACTAAGCATGATGGCTATTGGATAGCTAATGTTATTTCCGACTAGTCCAATAAGGAACCAAAATGCTACATAACATAGCAAAAAAATGACGACCAGTGCTAATAGCAAATGGGACTTTAGTGGTTTATTCTGGAAACTAAGCTCAATAGCAGGCAACCATTTTTGGAGTAGTAAAATCAGTGTAAGGTTGACAGTAACGCCAATCAATACAGCTATGATGGTTGTTAGTAAAGGATTGTGCGTCCACTGACTATAGATAATAATCGATACTATAAAAGTGATGAAGCTCAAGACAATTTGGAGCAAGGTGCTTAACTTACTAGCTCGAGCTGTGAAAAAGACTACCGTAGTCAACCCTACAGCTACAATCAAGGTGCTTAAAGTCATGCTTTTATTTTAGTATTTATGTCACTGAGAATCTTCAGAGATTCAACCAAAGCTTCATCGGTATCTTTGCCGTAGCCACCTGATTTTGGTAAACCACCAATTTCTAAAATGGCGGGGCCGTTAAAGCCACCCTCTTTTAAAGCTTTACATATTCCTACATAATCTATATTGCCCTGCCCCAAAGGTACATGATGATTCACTTCTGGCAAAGGCGTATCTGAAACATGCAGCATGGTCATTCTAGGGATAAGGGCTTGGTAGGCTGGCAGATGCTCTGTGGTTGTGTGGTTGATGTCCCAGACAAAGCCTAAGTCAGGCACAGCTTCAAGTGCAGGCAAACAATGTTCTGGTGAAGCAAATAACCGAAGTCTAGGTTCGTTGTGTTCAAAGCCAAATATAAAACCTTCGGACTGACCGTAGCTAACAGCCTTTTCAAATTGAGGAAGCACCTTTTCTTCTATTCGGCGCATGGTTGCGTCATCCATCATGATTGCTGGTGCTAGGTGGATGTGTGCACGTATGAAGCCCATAGCGCTTAAGGCTGGCAAGTTTGCTTCTAAAACTTCAAGCGGTGTTTTGCCAGCTTGTGTCTTAGCATCTTCACCAACACGCACAACAATCTCCATAACAGGGCTGAGGCTTGCTTGAACAAGCGCAGCTTTTACCTCTTCAAAGCTTGCTGCGAGATCTTCAGGTTGTAAACCACCTTCGTAGCCTTGAAACTGTATGCTGCTGAAACCAGACTGGTGTGCAAAGGCGATTTCTTCGATTGCTGGACGCCAGTTGCTTTGAAAAAAGCGCCCGTTCATGCCTATTTTGAGATTGCTTGTTGTATCTGCTTGCTGTTCGTAGTTTTGATTGGATGCTTGAGACAAGATGCGTCACTTCCTAGAGTGAACATTATAAGTGCTTTTGAACGAACAAAAGTCTCGTTATTTATAAGCCGAATACACCACAAAACTAATGCCTACCCAAATCAATCCAATAATAAGCACAATACCAATAGCCCATGTGAGTATACGAATTGGTTTTTCAACAAAGTTTTGAACGTTTAGGCCAAACAAGAATGCAAGGACACCTGCAAATGCGTTCAAGTTTGTAACAACACCCCTGTGACTGCTTTGTGGATAGGATTGGTGCGACCACCAGTTCAGCGCTAGATATAAGATGAAGCCTGTTACAAGAACAAACACTGAAAGTTTCTGCCATGAGTAGCTTGCTTTTGCTAGTCCTTTTCTGTGGCTAGCAAAGTGAAGGACGTAGCGACTCAATCCAAATATTATGGCTAAAGACGATAGGATCAGTAGCAGTTCGTTGAAATCAGTTTCGAAGGTCATATGTGTTCCTCCCAGTAACAAAAACCTGTTTGCTTGCGTGCATGGTGACAAGCTAACAACCACAAACATTTTTCTTAAAGCTAGCTTAGCAAGTTAAGTAGCAGCTTTAAAGATATGTAGTTTTTCTACTCAGGTCTAGGATTAAATCTTCCATTTAGACATGGAACAGGTTCAACAAGTTCTACTATCTCTAAGTCATAGGCAATGGTTTCATTGATTAGGTCTTGTGTGCATCTTTCATCCCTAAATACACCAAACGACACATTGTTACGAGGAGGGGCATTGATAGGCAAAACAATATTGTGATTTGGAGCAATAGAACCTTCAACAATAATAGAACCTTTAACATCGTTCGCTTCAAAACATTGAACGGCAATTCTAACTCTATCTCTAGACGTATAGGTTCCATTTGTCTCGGCACGATATTCCTCACCAAGAGAAAGTAGTGCTGATGCATATTCAGTTTGATCTGAAAGCATAGTAAAGGTTGCTTGAATTCCTTCACGACACATATCTTGATCTGTTGATTGTTGTGAACCAACAATCATAAAACTTACAGGTTGAGGCTCATCAAGTTCTGCACAAGCGACCAAGAGACAACTAGATAGAATTAAAATTGTAAAACTTAGGTACTTTTTAATATTCGTTTTGATATTCACAGTTACTCCATCCTAATAATATGGATTCCTTAATAGTTTGAGTGAACTAACCCTGTGGCAAGCCTTATATCGATAAGATTATTTTCAAGCTAAACTTAGCAAAATCCATCATTTCCGTTGAATAAACAGGAATCAAAATTGAAAAGTCGGGAAATGAAATGATCCAGTTAAACAAGGTACGGGCTCAGTTTTTTCTATAATTCTGAGGTCGTATGCCTGTTCTGCTTGCACAGCTAATCGCTCGATACAAGCTGTCGAATCTTCTCTAATTATCTTTATGCCACGGTTACGAATGGGTTTGTTTATATATTGACCTGAAGCATCAACACTACCTTCGATGATCAGTTTGCCTTGGACACCGTTAGCTTCAAAACAATTTACTTCTACCCTGATAGTATCGTTTGGTCCATAGCTACCTTCAGCTTTCTGAGTATAAGCTTCACCTTTTTTGAGTAACGGTGTCTGGTAAACTGTATTATTTTTTAAGATTGTAAAGGTTGCTTGAATACCTTCAAGACAGATATCTTCAGGTTCTTCAACCAATTGAACGGAGCCCCCGCCTTGTCCGCCTTGTCCATCAGCAACCCAACCATAATATTGAGATACATCAAAATAGACTGCTCCTTTTTCTTCGAATAGGAAACCAAGGCCACATGACGTCAATAAGAAACTCAGTATAGTTATCAAAAACAAGTTACGGCATGACTTAAATTTCATCACTCCTCCAATACAGTTAGGCTAGATTCAATTACCAATTTCTTCTTAAAGCTGTAGTTAGTTTATCACTACAAATTGGTATAAAGCATCATGCTGGAGGTAGAGAATGATTTTTAGCCTATGTCTTAGGTCAGGGGTATTTTTTGAGGTAATTGAGTACAGTTGTTTACAATTTCCGAATATGGCAATAGACAGTTTTAAAAGCAACTTCCTGATATTTCTTCATGGTCGCAGGTAATTCTATGCCTTGTTTTTTCTCAACTGCTGCGATTGTTTGAGGGGCAATAAGATGGGTTGTTAGGTCTGGACATAGCTGAATCAAGGCTTCCATTTTGAAAGTGTCGCCACCACCACCCATTCGCCCTTTCTTTTGACGCTTTTTGATGACTACTTCGTCGATGTTGTTTTCTTTAACAAAATTTGCGAAGGCTTGGTGGAAGGCTCGAGCCGCCTCGCTACTATCGTCTGGGTTTAGTGGTATTTTTCTAGTCTCAAGATCTAGATAACTAAAGCCTTTCGGTAAGAGTTCAACTATTGCCACAATAGCTTCTGAACCTTTAAATTCGACACCACAAATACGTTTTGTACTCATTATTTTATCTTAACTTTAACTTACTGATAAACGGTGCTAGTGCTTTTTCAAGCCTATCCATAGTCTCAATCATTGCCAAATGAATCTCATCCCATCGTTCCTCATCATCACGATAGCCACC
>CALHRJ010000504.1 GCA_938038395.1 uncultured Deinococcales bacterium
AATGCTGGCAACATTTGCTACAAGATGGTTCAGTACACTGCCAATGCTCAAGCTATTGGTCCAATCTTACAAGGTTTTGCTAAACCTGTTAGCGACCTATCTCGTGGTGCAAGCGTAGATGACATTATTACTGCTACAGCAATTATTCTTGCAACGGATACTTAGGGGTAGTGTCTAGGATTAACTATTAACTTTAGGTATATATGGACCTGTCCCAAAATAAGTCCGTAGTTTGCAGGAAACAGATTTAAATTCAATTTCTTAGCATCCACTTTGGGACTGGTCTTTAACAAAACTGTAAAGCTTATCGCATTATGGTTTTATTTTAGGACGAGTCCACAGATGATTTACAGAAAACAGATTCATTAGTATTTTAAGTTGAACTATAGGTCTTTTAGATATTAGTATTTTTCATAAGTTACACCTGATTATAGGAAAGCGTTATCTTTAGATGCAATCACACCTTGTGTCCTAAATAAGTACACAATAAATCAATCAGTGAAGCAACAAATGCTAATATTATTACTAAAAATAGCATTAAGATTTAGAGGGAATTATGGGTTCTAAACAAATTCAAAAAACAACTTCAAAAAGAAGCACTAAAGGTAGCTTATTTTTAGCTTTGACCCTTGCGATAATAACTTTGAACGTGGCAAGCTGTCAGAGTACAGTGAAAAAGTTAAGTCCTGAAATCATCAATGTTTACCCACATGATTCAGCAGCCTTTACACAAGGATTGCTTCATTATGATGGAAAGCTCTACGAAAGTACTGGCCTCAATGGTCAGTCCTCTTTACGAGAAGTAGAGTTAGAAACAGGTAAAGTCCTGCGTCTTTTTCCATTGGATGACCAGTATTTTGCAGAAGGGCTCGAGCGCATAAATGACAAGCTGATCCAAATCACGTGGCAAAGTGGCGTCGCTTTCCTCTACGACCTCAAGACCTTTGAACGTCAAAAAGTATTTAACTACGATGGTCAAGGCTGGGGCATATGCTACGACGGTGAACACCTCTACATGAGCGATGGCAGTGCAAAGCTTTTTAAGCGCAACGCTGAAACTTTTGAACTCATAAGTTCAATTACAGTGAAACAAAATGGTAATGCGATTAAAGACCTAAACGAACTTGAATGTGTAGATGGTTTCATCTACGCAAATGTTTGGCACGCAGATAGAATTTTAAAAATAGATAAAAATAATGGAAATGTAGTTGCAGAAATAGATGCGTCTAGCTTACTAACTGCAGACGAACGTAGAGCCTTGGACCGCGAAGCAGTTCTGAATGGCATAGCTTATGATCCTGAAAAAGAAAGCTTTTTTATTACAGGTAAACTTTGGCCAAACTTGTTTGAAGTTAAGTTTAAATAACTTCAAACTTTAACAGTAACAAAAGGAACAGCCTTCACTAAATTAGTGAAGGCTGTTTTTTATAAGATTAAAATGAACAGCATCGCAGCAAGCTGACGATGTATCGATGGGAAATCTTGTGACTTAGAGTCACATTGATTCTAAATATCTAATTCGAAGCAAGCGTCGAGGAATTCATCATCCTGTAAGTTCATTATTAAACCTTGTTATAATTGTTGTGTCACATTTATCGTCAAAAGAACCGAAAGATAAGTATGTTTTGAGCTATCGTCGAACTTAGCACTATGACATTCTTGATTTAGTTAGCGACTATTATTCGTGACCAAGTAGTCCATCTTGTACAGATGGTGGTAGAAGTACAGAATCAATAACATGAACTATACCGTTACTTGCTATAACATCTGTTGCTGAAGCAACAATTTTTCTACCAGAAAGATCACCAAGGTAAAGAATACCGTCAAACACACCAAAGTCAACGTCTTCTGCATCTTGTAAGGTTTCAAAACGTGTATCGCCCATAGCTTGTGCATCAACTAATGTTTCAAGACTAAGTTCATCGGCAATAACATGATAAAGAAGAATTTCTTTAACTAAGTCAGCGTCAGCAGCAAGCTCTTCAAAAGTAATATTTAGAGATGCTAAAAGACTATCAAAAGCTGCATCAGTTGGCGCAAATACTGTATATGGACCACCTGCAGTTTCTGCTAGTATTGCATCTAAACTAGTTAATTTAAGTGCAGCTACAAGTTTGCTTAAACCAGCACCAATCGCAATATCCGTAATTGAATTAGGAGCAACTGGGCTAATTGGTTCAACTGGCATAGGGGTTACTGGAGCTGGTAGCGTTGGCTCGATTGGCATTGGTGGTAATGGTAAAGGAGCAACTGGAGTAACTGGTGTAGGAATAGCAGGTGCTGGAGTAACTGGCGTAGGTAGCGTTGGCTCAATTGGCATTGGTGGTAAAGGAGCAACTGGGGTTACTGGTGTAGGCATAGCAGGTGCTGGTGGCAATACTGGTGCTGGTGGCGTAACTACACTACCTTCAACAATTGAACAGTTATCAACACTTGCTGAACCACTACTAAATACCCACACTGTACCGTAAGTGGCAGTTTCTGGTGCTTGGCGTGTGATGCCATAAAGTGTGTAGTCATCTGCAAGAACTTCAGTAGATACTTCTTCTGCAACAATTGCCCAATCTACATCTGTGAAGTTAAAGCCCATACCCGTCCAACCACTATCAATAGTCTCTTTAACTTGGCAGGATAGTGTATAGCTTTTACCAACTTCTATATTAACTGACTGAAAGAAACAATTATTGTCAACAGAAATTGCACCATCACCTGTTTGAGAATCGCTTGATTTATTGGCAACGCCAACATCGCAACCTGTCCAAGCGGTAATACCATCTTCAAAGTCTCCATTGGTTAGTAGGTTGCTACTTGTTGTGGCTAGTGGCTTAAGATTGTGCGACGCAACGATACTCTGAATATCTGGTGTCACATTTGTATTAATTGTAGGTGTAGTTTGTACACCACAACCGACCATAGTTAGTGCAAAAATAGCACCTAAAAGAACCTTCTTCACTTTGAACCTCCTCTAAGGTTTTCAAACAAGTTTGGTCTTTACCGCTCGAGCTCCATAATCACCTTAAGTAATCACTGCTAGCTTTAGACAAAACGTCTCTGTGAAAGAGTTCGTTCAACTAACACACTTAAGTAACAAAACAAGTTGGTAAACTATAACCAAATAACAGATTTAAATATTATTTTGAACTTTTTGCACAATTTGCACAATTTGTATAGTTTGCATAGCTGCTTGACAATGTTGTATGAAAATTTATTTAAATAGCTCTCCAACTATATAAACAATTAAATACAACTAAAAGATAATGTATTACCAAATGAAATCGCTGCCCTTGCTGCCTGCAAGCTTTAAGTTCGATACCTAAATCTTACAAAATTCATACTAGAGGATTTTCTTTCTTGAGCGTACTAGCAATTTCGAAAAGATTACTTCACAAAATACTCACTATAAACAGCAGTCATCTATGTTTAAGAGAAATTAATCTGTATTCACTTTTTAGAAAAAGAAAAGAGAGAAACCCTAAATGGTCTCTCTCTTAAATAGTTATTTAGTTTAGATCTTGTTCTAAGTCCGAGAACCTATTAGGTAATAAAAGTCATTACCCTTATTTACCAAATTCTATTTCATAATCTAACAAAACAGCTTTGTAAGTACGTGCGCAAAATTAAGTCACATTTTCTGATTAGATACGAAACCCCTACAGGATTCAATATTCAATACGATTACACCTTCAAAATAGTTAAACATACTATTGCCTTGGTACTTAATAACAGTAGTCTTATGCCAAACTACAGTTCCAAAGGAAGTCGGTATTATACCATTCTATATAAATAAATACTGTGTCTTTTCTTAAGCAGCGATTGCTACGTCTCCAACAATTTCTGGAATAATCTCAGTTTTACCAAGTGGGTATATATGAACACCAGCAACACCATAAGCTTTTAAGTCCTGAATAAGATTTTTAGCATGGTCAATGCCTGCTTGCATACCATTGGCTTCAAGAGCATCAATCAAACTATCAGGTACATTGCACCATTTTGCCATGTTGCGTGCCATTTTTGCGCTTCGTAGTGGAAGAATCCCATAAAGAAAAGGTGCTGGTAAGCCATCTGGAAAAGTAGCTTGGAAACGAACAACATCTTCTACACTAAACACAGGCTGGGTTTGAAAGAGGTTAGTACCAGCTTCTAACTTTGCATAGATTTTGCTTTTTTCAACCTCTAAATCTATGGCTGTTGGGTTAGAAGCCGCAACCACTGTAAAATTAGTTTTATCTTCTAAATCTTTACCCAAAGATTTACCATGGTTTAAATTCCGAGCCATAGAAATAAGTTTGACAACATCTACTTCAAAAACGCCTTGCGCTTCAGGGTGATCGCCTCTCGTTGGTGGGTCACCCGTGAGCATAAGTACATTATTGGCACCTAGTCCTGCTGCACCTAACAAATCAGCTTGTAGTGCAATTACATTACGATCACGACAAGTAAAGTGGAAAATTGCTTCTAAATCGCAATTTGTTTGCAAAAGGTGGGCAAGTGCTATTGAACTCATTCGCAAGTTTGCCATAGGCGCATCAGTAATATTGACAGCATTTACAAAAGGCTTAAGTGCCACAGCTTGCTCATAGGCATGTTTAGGATTACTACCTCTTGGTGGTTCAATTTCAGCAGTAATTGTAAAACTACCTGAGTCTAAACGTTCTTTTAAAGTACCTGTAACATCTGGTGAAGCATCATGATTAACTGGCATAGTTCCTCTTTTCTAAATTTAATGCATAATTCCTACATTTATGCACTCATTAAAGGAATAGTACCTTAATAATGAATATTATGCAACAATTATAAGAATATTTCATCAGGAATAGGTTTATTTACCAGAAATTTACCCGTAGATTATGAAGAATATGGAATAATTATTCAATTATTGATAGATATTATCAACAATTACTTTAAACTATAAGCTAGGTACTCGACAAGCTGCACTCTTTCAATATAAGTAATAACCCGCTCCAACACTATCTAGTAAAACATCCATCCTAAAAAGTAACTTTAGCTTGCAATATCTTATTTAGTTAGATTTTTGAGATGCGCTGATACTTGTAACTTATAGTAAAATTTAGTGAACAAAGAGATTTTGCTAATAGTTGCGATTACTTAAGCAATAAACCTGTTTTTGGCATCAATCCCTAGGTCAATGATTAGCTTTAAAAGAGCTTTAAAAGAGCTTTAAACAAGCTCGAGCCCACCCCAAACACACTATCTAAACTATAGGCGACTCATCTTCACTAAGCCCCACCAACTCCACAGATGTATCCCACAAATCCTTTGCTTTATCCAACTCATAAGCAACAGGCGAAGCAAGAACTTCATGTTGCCCATCGTAGTAAGTACCTTTAATTCCAGAGAGCTCTGGGTCTGTCACTAATCTG
Source organism: uncultured Deinococcales bacterium (assembly GCA_938038395.1). Taxonomy (GTDB): domain Bacteria; phylum Deinococcota; class Deinococci; order Deinococcales; family Trueperaceae; genus CALGZD01. The sequence goes on from CALHRJ010000504.1 coordinate 5,382, forward strand.
GCAATATCTTGACCAGATTGTTGTGCTGTGCGAATACCATCTATAAAAGGTCTTAACAGTGAAAAGACCCTACTAAATATTGACCGTAAAACCTGAGGGTATTCACGAGAGAGACCTGTGTCTGGCATTAATCCAGGGTCAATGCTATAAACACCAAAAGTAGTTTCATTATTGGATTCATAGCTTTCTAAACGCCTTGCTATTTCATTTGCACACAGCACATTACAAAGTTTAGAAGTTGTATAGCGCAAAGACTGTTCAGCTCTACCTCCTTTTTTATCTTTTGCATAAGCAAGTTCTTTAGCAGTCGTATATATAGGTGCAGGTGTACCAGAGCGCCGAGCTAGTTTATGGTCTGGAATATGCGTTCCACTACTTACAAAAACAATTCGAGAATCTCCTTTTAAAGAGCTAAGCAATAGATTCGTTAGTAAAAAATGTCCAAGATGATTCACAGCAAATGTTTTTTCAATACCGTCATCTGTATATTGTGTGGCGTCAGACAACATAATCCCTGCATTACAAACAATAGCTTGAAGGTTTAGAGCTTTTTCTATTAATTCAGTTGCGAAACTACGAATAGAGGTTTGTGAGGCTAGCTCGAGCCCCATCCCAAACACACTCTGAGTCTTAGTTTCATTATTTATCTCCTCAGCTGCCTTTTGGGCAGATTCTAAATTCCGACTAGTAACAATCACTTGCCAACCTTTGGCCACAACTGCCTTAGCACTTTC
>CALHRJ010000505.1 GCA_938038395.1 uncultured Deinococcales bacterium
ACGTACTGATGCCCATGCCTCCAAGCTAGGTTGTTTATCTTATTTTATTATAGTTACTGATACGTTTTTTAGATTTTGGTGTATCTAAGATTTGCTTCCAAATAAGTCCACGCATGATCGATTTATCATCCATTGTCAGCAATTTATCTGACTCTTTAGTAGTGTGTTTTGATACTTTCTGTTTAGAAAGACCACCAAACAAACCATTAGCACCAGTTTTTGGACCAATCTTGGAACTGCCCAATAACGATTGACGAGGTGCAGAAGCTGGCGTACGAAATGAACGCTCTAGACTTTGACCTTCTAAACTAGCAGATTCAATACTTTTTGCCTTAGCAGTTTTACCACCCAGAGGATTCAAGACTTCTAAACTTCGTTGTTGCGGTCTAGTTTGAGGTTGAGCTTGCTGTCTCGTCTGTTGGGCAGGTACTACTTGTTTCGCAGAAGGTTGCGCTTGACGTGCTTGAGCCGTATTGGCTTGAGGTCTTTGAGCTTGAGACCTTTGAGCTTGAGGTCTTTGTATTTGCGGACTTTGGGTTTGAGGTCTTTGAGTTTGAGGTCTTTGGGCTGGGTTTCTTGCACCTGACCCATCCGACATAGACTGCTGAACCTTAGCTCGAGCTTCCGCCAGGCGTCGCTCAAACTCTGCCTTATCACCAGAACCAGAGCTTGTACTTGTTGGCTCTGGTCGTTTGACAACCACAGGTTGCGCAGACTGTGGCTGAGTGGGTGATTGCTGCGTGTTCCCTTGTCCAGCCTGTTGTCTTGGCTGATTTTTAGGAGCACCCTGTCCCTTCTTCCTCTTTTGATTAGCTTTTAAAAGATTGCTAATGACTGGCAATACAATAAAGATAAAAATCAATATGAGGTCAAAAAAACTACCCATTATTTGTACATCACAAACTTAAACATAAAGGTATATATTATTCTTCTGCTGTTGGTTCAGTTGCTTTGGCAATGTTGCTACGCATACTTGTATCTGACTTAATATTTTCAAAATCATAGTATTCACGAAGACCAAGTTTGCCACCACGAAATGCTTCTGCAATTGCGAGCGGTACTTGCGCTTCAGACTCAACCACTTTTGCACGCATTGCTTCAACTCGAGCGCTCATCTCTTGCTCTTCAGCAACCGCCATAGCACGGCGTTCTTCTGCTTTTGCTTGTGCTACTTTTGTATCTGCTTCTGCTTGGTCAGTCTGCAAAATCGCACCGATGTTTTTACCGATGTCAACATCTGCAATATCAATTGAAAGAATCTCAAAAGCTGTGCCAGAATCAAGACCTTTAGAAAGTACTGTTTTAGAGATGACGTCTGGGTTCTCTAACACTTCTTTGTGGTTCGTGCTCGAGCCGATCGAACTAACAATACCTTCACCAACACGGGCAATAATCGTCTCTTCACTTGCACCACCGACAAGGCGTTCAAGGTTTGATCTAACTGTTACACGCGCTGTACAAATTAGCTGAATACCATCTTTAGCTACCGCAGCTACACTTGGTGTTTCAATAACACGAGGGTTAACTGAGGTACGAACTGCGTCAAGCACATCACGCCCTGCAAGATCAATCGCTGCAGCCCTGTCAAAAGGCAACACAATACCTGCTTTATCAGCAGCAATAAGCGCATTAATCACTCTGTCAACGTCGCCACCTGCTAAGTAGTGTGCCTCGAGCTGATTTTGAATTACTTTAATATCTGCTTTATGCGCCTTAATCAAAGGATCAATAATGCGCTTCGGCGCAATTCGACGTAAACGCATACCGATAAGTGCAGGAATACTAACCCGTACACCCGACGCAAGCGCTGAAATCCAAAGACCAATCGGCACGTAGCTAAATAAAATAATTACAAATAGTAGTAGTAGACCAGCAAGAATTAATTGACTAAATGATCCAAATTGTGAAATTATATCCATTACATCTCCTTCTAATGTTTCTTTTGAACTCTATTGATTTATAGAATCTTAAATCTCGTGACCAACTCGAACATCCTCAGTCAAATAGGCTTAAGCGCATCACAAGATTAGTTTTTTAAAATACAATGTTTTGAATCAAGCTTGATAGATATCATCTATACAAATACATAAGATAACTACATTACTTATCAAAGCATTATCGTTCCATACTTTACGCTATCATACGGTTTAGTGTCATAAACAATACGGTAAGCAATCTAACGGTTAATCCTAATTAGATTCTGTAACCCTTCATTGCTAATACTAGGATATTTATTAGAACATTGAATACTATGACATTGCTAAGACACCCAAACACTGATGTCACACTTAGGCTTCTTCAACTTCCCGAACCACAACACGACTGCCTTCAATTTGAACAATTTCAATCGGTGCACCTGTCGTAATAAAATCACCTTCTGTAACAACATCAATTCGTTTATTACCAAATCTCGCAACACCTGCTGGACGCAAATCGCTGGTTGCAACGCCTCTTTCACCAAGCACCTCTTCAGACGTGGTAGCGCCCCCTTGCCCTAAAAACTTATTAGCAGCACTTGGCCGTCCGTCTACGCTGTCAGCGAGAACAAACCTATTGCCAATCTTACCTGAGGAAAAAAGCCACATTACCAAAAGCAGCAAGCTAGTACCAAAAATAGCCGTGTAGGAGAATGCCGAAATAGCATCCCCCTCAAATATTCGGTAAGTGGCGTAGCCCATCATGGCAAGTCCTGCTATTCCTGCAATGCCAAACCCCGGAATTACAAAGAGTTCCAACACAAGTAATATTAGTGCAACCATGATTAAGGCAATGTCCCAAATACCTGAAGGTCTAGCAATAAAGGTACCACCAAAGAACAAGAGTAAGGACAAGGTACCGATGATGCCCGGAATGCCAAACCCCGGAATAAATACTTCCAGTAGAATGCCAATAACACCAATCGCTAACAATGCTGCTGCCACAATTGGGCTAGTTACAAACATTGCAGCACGTTCAGTAGATGTTGGAGACATTTCCTTAACCTGAACATTACCGTAGCCAAGCTCACTCAGTGCATCACGAATGCTAGGTGCTTCTAAATCAGCAATATCGTACTGAACTGCTTGGGCAGCACTAAGGGTTACGAGCTCTTCGGTAGTCACCAAACCCGGAATCTCTATAGACGGAGAAACCATACCTTCGGCAACCAATGAATTACGTCCACGCGCATCGGCAACTGAGCGAAATTGTGAGCGTGTCACCGAATTTGCTTTTTCGCCCGCATAGCTTGTGCCTGTGGCAGAGGTTGGGTCCAGAACAACAGTCAGTGCTGCACCGATAGACGAACCCGGTAACATCGCCACAGATTCTGAACTCATGGCAATAAGTGCACCTGCGCTATAAGCATTTTGGACAACAGATACAGTTGGTACTGCGGCATCTTGCAAAATTGCGTCTGAAATATCTTTCATGGAATCAACCCGCCCACCTGGCGTGTCAATTAGAAAAACAAGCGCTAAAGGCTGAGGATCAGTTTCATTAGCCTGTTTAATACGGCTTTTGACAAATTGGGCCGTTGCAGGGCTTATTTCGCTGTCTATGGGTACGACCCAAACATCATTTATGTTTTGAGTAGATGACTGAGCACTAACCATAAAGCTTATGGATAATAGTGCTAGGACTAGGCTTAAAACAACAGTAGGTTTCAAGTATCGCTTCATGTCTTTAGTATACAACCTTTGTATTAAGATAAACTCATGCCAAAGTACTGTTTTATAATAGCTAAAGCGTTTCCACGATTAACTGCTGTCGCAGTGAATCGGTGAGCTTCGTAACGAGTAAG
>CALHRJ010000506.1 GCA_938038395.1 uncultured Deinococcales bacterium
GTTTCCAAACTTCAATTCAAGTTTGGATATGGATAACCAACAGGTTATCTATAAAAACTACATCAACATGGGCATTGCTGTAGACACACCACGTGGTCTGGTTGTACCAAACATCCGTAATGCAAATCAGAAGAGCATCACAGAAATTTCTAGTGAGTTGAATGCTCTAGCAAGTAAGGCTAGAGATGGTAAGACAAGCCTTGATGAAATGCAAGGTGGCACCTTTACCATCACAAATCTTGGTGGTATCGGTGGTTTTGCTTTTACACCTATTGTTAATTCTCCAGAGGTCGCTATTCTTGGTGTTTCCCGTGCACAGTGGGAACCACGTTTGAATGACGATGGCGAGTTTGAGCCACGTCTTATGATGACCCTATCGCTTTCTTACGATCACCGCATGATTAACGGCGCAGAAGCAGCACGCTTTACACGTTGGCTGTGCGAAGCAATCGAAGAACCTTTTGTAGTCATGTTATAGATAACTACTAACTTATAATTTGGAAAGGAATTCTAATAGCCTCAACTAACTGAGGCTATTTTTTATTGGGTTTATTGGCAGTAAGGGCTATCTTCAATTGTCAGATTATTTTTGTTTTCAGTCAAACCTTCTAAAGGTAAGTAGTTAAAATCACCGTCTATACTGTTTAACACCACCCCAGAACTAAATAAACTAGCTGCTGGTTTCCAAAGGCCAATCTGAATATCTTGAGCATCATCTATATTTTCAAGGCGATATTCACTATTGTTACAAATATCTAACAAACCTTTGGTTAAGAAAGCGTTTTCCGAACTTAGGCGTGAATTTCCTATAGTTGCTTCTAGGTTAACTTCAGAAGGTTCAGCAAATACTAAACTTGTAAGTACCATGTTCAGCACTTGTGAAATGTCTTCAGCTTCTTGCATACGGCTTTTAGCTATAAACAAAACCATATTCCCTAAAGGTCCAGTGAGTGCAGCAATCTCAATATAAGAACTACGGCTTTCAGACTTGAGTTCATAAGTTGCTTGATAACTATTTTGAGTTTCAATAGGTTGAGATATAGGGTTTAAGACTTGATCTTCTTCAATTGTTAGATTGCTAGTAGCACTAGTAATAAAGGAAGTAAAATCGCCAGTGGATAGCGCAGTGATAGAAACATTACCCAATGTACTTGTGTGACCTATCACAACAGTTTGGTTAGGCGAACTATGGATTGCAGTGCCAGCACTAGGAACTTGAAAAGAAATACCCACACTAGGAGCTTGCAATTGTGTTCCACCCCAATATTGTTCATCAGGCTGGATGACTTCTCCAACCAATGTTCCTGCAAGTATTCGTAGATTCGTTAAAGCTGTATTTACATTTTGTTCTAAAGGTTGAATGCTTTCTACAGATGTAGATTCTGAAATTGATTCTGCTGAGTCATTGCTACTACTCGTTCCTGGTCTGGCATAAGTTATTTCGAACTGATTATCTAAATCTAGTTCACCATCACTATTTACCTGATTCATTGTAAATAATAATTGACCAGTTTTGAATTCAGCAGTAAAAGCAACATCTTGTTCTGTTTCAATTCGACTTTTAAGGATAAGACCTTTGAGGGTAGATTCGATTTCACTTGCTTGTACCGAATAGACTCCTATACCCTCAAACAGCACGCCAGTATAAAGACCATCACCTTCATAGGTAAGAATAAGTTCGTTATTGGTGTTTTCTAGCTCAATGTAGGTCCCAGCATATGCCTGAGCAAATGCTGTGCTGAGTAACTGGACAATGCTTAGCCAAATTACAAAGTAGCCTATAGCAGCTATCGTTTTGCTATGTTTTCCTAAAGAATAAGGTAATTCTAAAAGCAAATAAAACATGTGCTAGGTCAACTCTCTATATTTATTTACCCCTGCTGTATTTAGGTTAAGATACCATAGATGTGTAAATTATTTGAAGCCTTCATCGAAGGCAAGACCTAATCATCAATTCACGATTGTGCCCTAAATCCATAAAAGACTTGCACATAACATGCATATTAACGGTATGATGGTTGTGGAGAAGGTCACACAAAAAGACTATGTCGTATATTCAGTAGTATTTTTGTGTGTATACCTGAATTTCTAATCTTGATTGGATACCTCTGCTCAAGTTATTAAACCTTTCAATATTTAGCATAAGCCTAAATTCGGAGAAGAGTTGTAAGGATACTAGAGTTAGATGAACGGTCAAAACTTTAAAGAGTATAGGGGAATATGTGAAGGCTAAAGCAATAGTAATTACGTCCGGTAAAGGAGGCGTAGGGAAAACCACAACCACAGCGAATGTCGGTGCGGCGTTAGCAAAACATGGCGAAAAAGTCGTTGTTATCGATACTGATGTTGGACTTCGCAATCTTGATGTGGTTATGGGCTTAGAGGGGCGCGTCGTATTTGATATTATTGACGTGTTTGAAGGACGCTGTAAGTTAACCCAAGCGCTTATTCGTGATAAACGTGTCGATAACTTGTTCTTGTTGGCTGCTTCGCAAGTGCGTGATAAAAATTCACTTGATGAAGAAAAAATGGAAACGATTGTCAAACGTCTTATTGAAGAAGAAGGCTTTGACAGAGTTATCATCGATAGTCCTGCGGGTATTGAGACTGGTTTTCAAACGGCTGCCTGTGCTGCTGAAGGTGGCTTAGTTGTTGTTAACCCCGAAGTCGCTAGTGTACGTGACGCAGATAGAATCATTGGCTTACTAGAAGCCAGAGAAATTTACGAAGTTCGATTAATTATCAACCGAATTCGTCCTGCAATGGTTAAGCGTGGCGACATGCTTGAAGTTAATGATGTTTTAGAGATTCTCGGTATCCAACTCATTGGCATTGTTCCTGAGGATGAAGCAATTCTTGTTTCTACCAATGTCGGTAACATTGCTAGTTTAAGTTCAAATAGTAAAGCAAGTGAAGCCTTTAATAATATTGCCAAGCGTATTCAAGGTGAAGAAATACCCTACCAATCCTTAGATTCAGACACGGGCTTTTTAGCTGGTCTGAGACGTATCTTCGGCGGTTCATAATGTGGTTTTTAAATAGAAAGAAAACTAAGGACGTTCTCAAAGAACGTCTTAAAGTTGTTATTACCTATGACAGAGCAAAAATGTCACCAGGTGATATGGAAGAGTTAAAAGCTGAACTTCACAAAGTGGTTGCACGTTTTTTTCCAGATGAAGGTCAAAAAATCAATGTTGAAATTGAACAAAGTGACAACAGCATGCGAGTTGTTGCAAATGTTCCTAACAGTCGCGTTCAACAGAATGTAGGCGTGAATCAATCTGCTAAGACGAGTACAGGTAAGCGCTCGAGCCGCAAGTCTCGCAAAAAGTAACCTTATATTCCCAATTATAAATACTGAAAAGGTAGTTGATTTAAACTACCTTTCTTTTTTGTAGCGTTAGATGCTGACAAGCAAAAAGAAAAAGCCCTTCGGAGCGGTGAGGGCTTTTCTATATGAAAAAATGTAGGATAATACCTTATGGAAGTAGTGAACTTTAAGGTAATGACTTAGTTATAGCAGTTAGGCATTTCGTTGAGCGTCTATAGCAAAACCTAAGTCATTGTTTGATTAACACTCTATTAAGCTCACGGATTGCTATATAAGACTCTGTATATTTCTTTAGCGACTAATACTTTCTGTAAATACTCTCGTGTTTCAGTCTTATCAATTCGTCTATAGTACTCAGGCTTGTTTTGATTCACTACAGTACCTTCATAAAGACGTTTTATAAAACCTTGCCCACCATTGTAAGCAGGAACAGCCAGCTCTATATCACCATCAAAATACTCTAGAAGATACTTTAAGTATTCTGCACCATAGCGGATATTTTCAGCAGGTTCGTACGGGTTGGTAGGTGTTTCACTCATGCGTTCTGCCATCCATGTCCAAGTTGAGTCTATGAATTGCATAAGACCTCGTGCGTTAGAACGAGAAATTGCTCGTGGGAAGAATACAGATTCTACACGCATAACCGACCATATTAAGGAAGGCTCGAGCCCATTTTGTTGCGCCTCCTGAAACACAAGATCAGGGTATGCCATCGGATAAGCAACACGCCAAACATCTAAATTCTGTGAACCTCTATCTATAAAACGCTGTGCTGTTCTTGCAGCATACATGTAGTCACCCAAGCTATTTAGCTTGGTACCATAGAGAACAAGGTCTTCCTCTGTCTCAACCGTACGAAGTGCAAAAATGAGTTCACCTGCTGCTGCGTCTAGATTTCCTGACTGAGCAAGTGCATCAGAAAGGGTAACAACTGCTGGTACAGGTTGACCAATTGGGCGCTTAACTGTAAGACCTAAGTCGAATTGCTCACCTAAGCTTAAGCGGAAAAATGAGTTAGCTGGAATCAGCGCACGTGCTTCCTGTGCCAAAGTAGTGTTACCTTGACTTTGTGCTAACACAAAAGCACGGTATGCAGCATCATCAGTATAAGAGCTCGAGCCCTTAGCTAGGTGCATGTAAATATCTAAAGCAGCTTGAATTCGTCCATTATCTTCATGGATTTCAGCAAGGTCCCACTGATAACGTTGACTGCCACCTTGGCGGTAATAGTTAGCAGCTGTTGCAAAATCGCCACGATTTTCAGCAATGATGCCACGACCTAGTAAAGCATCTGAACCTGAAAGCTGTGCAAAAATAGCATCTGATTCATCAAAGTCTCCTACTCGCAGGAGCATCCATGCTTTACCAGAAAGTGCACTTGTATTACCTGGGTCCTCGGCTAACCAATCGTTGTAGGACTGGATTGCTTTGTCATTTTGACGCAGCGCTCTATAGGCAGGTGCGTCTATTGAAGGGACTTTGAGTGACCCTAATGCTCTTAGGGCTCCGTTGTTAAATCTAGCTTTTAGTAAGACGTTCGCGAGTTTGAGCGGGTCTGTTTGGAGGCGCTCGAGCCCCGCAACGGCTTCATCGAGTGGCAAGGCTTCTTCATAGGCTGCAAGTGCTGTTTGGGTCAGCCCTGCTTGCTCTGCAAACTGCGCAAACTCTAAGTTAAGCGTGTACCTTTCATGCTTAAGCAAAACATCTGTTGAAAACAACTCTGTTGCTCTTTGATAGTAAGTAACACGCTCCACTGCAGGCAAATTTGTCATACGTGCCAGTCTAAGCGCACTTTCATACTCAAGATATGTACCCTGAGAATCATAGGCAACTTGTTTTAAAGCTGCACTGTCATTTTTATTTACTGCATCTTGATAACGTGCATAGTTAGCTAGCACTGGGTTATTGGTGTAGGGGTTAATAACTTGATTAACTTTTTTTAAATCTTGTTGAGCTTCAATGTTCGCACCACTTGCTATAAAATCCTTAGAAAGCTGGATAAAAGCAAGTAGTAAAAGGAAACTTAAACTTAAAAGTAAACAAATATAAACACGTTGTAGTAAGCTGAATTTCTTGAAAAGTTTCGTCACACATCAGTCTAAGATTTGAAGATGAGATAACAGTTGAAATTGTTTACAAAGAATGTTGTTCAAATAGTTTTCAAGTCAAAGCTTAAAGTTGATTATCTCTCGAAATGAATAAACCAGATGAAGGGGTAATGCGAAAATGACCATGTTCAGCAATGTGTTCACTCACTTCAGCTATAAAATCTTCAAGCTTGTCATCATCGGGCATGAGTTGTTCTGTAGACATAACATAAGCAACAAGTGGTTCAACTGCGTCTACTAAAACCTCAGTTTGTCTTTCTGCTAGGCCTGTAAAGTCAAACTTTTTAGAGAGAAAGCTTTCACCATTTTCAAGTGTGAAGGGTATTTTATAGCCACCATCTTTAGCAGCCCTATGTTTGTTGATTAACTCGATAAGTTCTTGCATATGAGCGTCGCCATTGGTCGCACTATAAAAGTAGCCTGCTTGTTTCAAGACTCGGTGAACTTCCGAAATAGCTTTGTCAATATCTGGCACATGGTAAAGCATATGATGCGCTACAACAACATCCATAGTATGGTCTTCGATTGCAATATCTTGAATATCCATCACTTGAAAGCTAAAGCGCTCTTGCATATCGCCTAAATTCTCTTTGGCGCTATCAAGCATGCCTTCAGAAAAATCAGTTAAGGTAATGTCCCAACCCGAAGGAATCCTGTGGAAGATGCTTTTCCATAGCGATGCATTGCCACAACCAAGTTCTAAAAGTTTGCCATCATCTGGCATGACTAAGTGTGAATACAACCACGGGTGCCATTCTTCAAAATGTTCACCTTTTTTTGTGTAGTTGGCGAAGAGAGAGGCACGATTGGCGAGATTTTTATCACTTCTATATTGTTTTGCTAGAAGATGTGCTTGGTTATTAACGGAATTATTTGAGGACAGATCACTTGAGGACATAGTGCAATCATAACAGACTTTAGCTAAAGGCTCACAGATTTTTGTATTTCTCAAAACCCCAACAGTTACTTTCAAAAGTTTTAGTATTGACTGAAAGTTCTGAAAGTAATATAGTTCCATAGAAGAAACTAGGAACTATCTTGTGTTTTTAGAAAATATACTTGGTCACCGTTATACTGTTTTACTAAGGAGTGTATGTTGCAAAGTCACTGTATGAGTAACTGTATAAATAAAGGTCTTAGTAAGTCTTTATTTCAAAACTATGTCTTATATCTTGTCATCATTGTTGCAGCTGCAATGCCATATGCAACTGCACAATTTTCTGTTGTGGGTACAGCTAAAATTGGATTGGGTGGCAGTTACCTGAGTTTTGAATCAGCAGATTCAACATGGCAAAATCAAACAACATTGAACACAAGCACAGGTTTGGATTTAGACTTTAGTTATGAGCTAGATGCTTTAACGCTCAAGCTTATTATGGAGCCAAGTGCAACTTTAGCAAGTAGTGGTACTGGGTCAATTAAGAATGGTTTGCGAGAGGTCTATGCTAGTTACAGATTTGATGATGTGGATGTTAGCGTGGGGCTCGAGCGCCTCCCCTTAGAAACTGCACGCCTGAGTGTACCCTTTAGCATCACCAATGCCTTAGATATAAAAAATCTAGATACTCAAGACTCCAGCGAACTCAAAGGTTTTTTTGATGGTATTTGGAGCGCACGAACAACTTGGTATCTGGATGATAATCAACTTCGTCTGGCAGCGTTTTACCGTGAACAGCAAGAGCGCATTGGTGGGGTTGCAAGCTTTAAACGCTTCTTTGATAGCTTCGATGCTCAAGTTATTATTGTTTACGATGATTACTTTGCTTTTGGACTCAATGGCAGTACCCTAATTGAAGATATTGTGCTTTATGGTGAGTCATGGTTTTTACTGAACCCACCACT
>CALHRJ010000507.1 GCA_938038395.1 uncultured Deinococcales bacterium
CTGATACAGGTACGATTGGGCTTTTTGAAGATGGTCGTTCTTTAAAACCTTCTGATATTGGTTATGTACCGCAGCTTAAAACCTTTGATAGAACTTTTCCTGCTCAAGTGATTGAGTTGGTTGTGTCTGGCTTGCGCCATAACTGGGTTTGGAGAGCGTCTAAGCAGGAGACTGTTTTGGCTCGTAAGGCACTTGAAGATGTGGGGGCGGGACATCTGGCGGCAAGGGCTCTCTCAAGCCTCTCTGGTGGCGAATTGCAGAGGGTGTTCTTAGCAAGAGCTTTGGTCCGTGAACCAAACATCATATTCTTAGATGAGCCTGCTACAGGTGTAGATACTTTAGCAGAACATGACCTTTACCACTTACTAGAAGACTATTTAAAAAGACAACCCCGTGCAGTCGTCGTAATGATTACGCACGATTTATCCGTCGCACGCTATCACTCCGATAAAGTGATTGTCCTAAATCGACGTTTATTCAATTGTGGAACACCCGAAGAAGTTATGACCGAGGCTTGCCTCAAAGCTGCCTTTGGACACCAAGGACACGGACACAGCCTCAAGTTTGCGTAATTGATTATGATTGAAGCACTTACCACAATGCTCAGCTACACCTTTATGCAACAAGCCTTAATTGCTGCATTTCTAGTTGCTGTTATGTCAGGTCTACTTGGTGTTTTTGTTGTGCAGCGTCGCTTATCTTTTCTAGGTGATGGTTTGGCGCACACAACATTTGGTGGTTTAGCAGTTTCTTGGTTCTTTGGCTTTGGTACATCACTATGGATTGCTTTAATTTATACACTGTTTAGTGCATTAGGCATAGTTTGGATTCGTAAACGTGCAAACTTAACTGCAGATACAGTTATCGGTATTTTCTTTGCTGTTTCAGTTGCTTTCGGCATCATGCTTATGAGTATTTCTCAAGCAAATTTGCAGATTGAACTGAGTAGTATTCTTTTTGGATCTATTCTTTCAGTTGGCACTAGTGAGTTGATAATATTGGCGGTATTAAGCATAGTTTCACTAATATTCTTTATTCGATATTGGTCTGCGCTAGCCTATAGTACTTTTGATGAAGAACTTGCTCAAAGCGATGGCATAAACGTATCAATGATTGAGTATTTACTTTTTGCCTTTGCTGCAGTTGTGATAGTCGCGTCGGTAAAATTTGTAGGTATTATTCTAATGGCAGCCAATCTTGTCATCCCTGCTGCAACAGCGAAATTGCTATCTCGTTCTCTTACTCAAATGACCATATACAGCGTTGTTATTGCTGTAGTTGCTAGCATAGGCGGTTTATTACTTTCCTATTTTTCAGATGTTCCTAGTGGTAGTACGATTGTTTTACTAGAAGCGGGATTCTTTGCGATTGCCTTGATACTTAAATCAGTTTTTCCAAAAAGGTATTCTAGTCTTGGTTAGGGGTGCATCCTTGTTTTGGAGGATGAGTAAGTCTTCTACCCATAAACAAAATAACGCTACATTCAATACGGCTGCACCTTTGAAGTTTTTTTTCGCAATGCTACAAAAACGTTCTGTATTTGGGCGGATACACCCCTTAGTTAGAAGTAGTTAGAAGTAGTTAGAAGTTAGAGGTCAACAGTGGTAGACATTCATACCCATATTTTACCAGCCTTAGATGATGGTGCGGACTCAATGGAAGAAGCTGTTACAATGGCGCAGATGGCCTTTGATGACGGCATTGGGCATATTGTCGCAACGCCACATCATCATTGGGTTCCAATTCCTTTAAAAGAAATGAAGTCGAAGGTTGCTGCCTTACAAGCGAGCATAGACAAAGCTGGTATTGACATTAAAATCCATACAGGACATGAAGTACATCTATATAGACAAACCTTGCTCGATTTACAGCGGAAACATATTTGCAGTTTAGCTGGTGGAAGTTATCTATTGGTTGAACCTGATTTTTATAACTATGACGATGCTACAGACGCAATCTTAGAGGAATTATTTGATCGTGGTTTTAAGCTGGTGATGGCACATCCTGAACGTATTTTGCCTTTGATTGGTAACTTCCATAAAATTGAATGGTTTGTTGAACGTGGTGGATTAGTGCAACTTACGGCTAAGAGTTTGTATCCAAATGCTCAGCCAAATATTCTAGAAGCTTCAATTGAACTTCTGCAAAACGATATGGCGCATATTATTGCCAGTGACATGCATGGGGAGAGTTATCGGCCTGCGGGGTTGACGCAAGCTAGAGACATAGCAGCAAAGTGGGTGGGGGAGAAGAAGGCTCGAGCTATGGTAAATGATACCCCACTAGAAGTTATCAATAATTAGTCTTCTTAAAGTCAGTTGTGAAATAACTTAGGAGACGCTTACTCTAGATCAGCTTCAACAGTTTTCGTACGAGTATTTGTTATGGAAGTTGTTGGAGATAGCACGTACAAAAGTAAAGGTATAAGCATTAACCAACGATATATAATCAAAACACTGTTGAAAAAACCAATATAAATTAGTGAAGAAAAGCTGACGATAAGAAGCAATAGAAACATCTCTTGTGATAAAGAATCGAACTTGCTTTGCCTAAGTTTTTTAATACAGCTAAACCAAAGCAAAAGAACAGCTAATGCTATTGGAATGAGTCCAACAATGCCATTTTCTACTAAGACACTTATGTAGGTGTTGTGTGCATGTAGTACATCAGGATTATTATAAGGTGCTACATCTTTTAAGGGTCTGCCAATCACAAAGCGGTTGGTTTCGTAGCCGTGTCCAAATATCGGTTTTTCTTTGACATGGCTAAGTGCTTTTTTCCAAATATAACTTCGACCGCCAAGGTCTGTTACACGTTGTAAAGCACTTTCACCCCGTCCAAAGTATGAAGCAAATTTGTTTTGGATTGGCTCATCAAAGGCGAGCGCAAAAGCAGCAATAAGAAATAAAGTAATGGCAACAACGTCGCCCCGTTTGTTAATTGTAAGTATGAGGGGTATAGCTATGACTAAAAGTATCAGTGCAGTAGTAGAACTGGTGAATATGATGGTAATTATGCTCAGTACACTTACAAAAATCCAGATTAGAACATGAAAAGTGTTTGCATCGTTTTTCCTAAGATTAAGTAAACGGATAAGTGCAGTACAGAATAGAATGATAGCCATTGTTGCGCTTTCATTCGCATTTAGGGGACCATATAGAAAAGGGAATTCTAAACCTTTTGCCCTAATTGGATAAAACAGTCGTCCATCAAAAAGCAGCTCGAGCTGCTTGCTAACAAAGATTTGTGTTTCTGTTGATGGATTAGCAGTGTTGATCGGGAACTTAAGTTGTAGGTTTTGAATCCAGACTATGCAAAGCCTAAATGTGAAAAAGCCAAGTAAAATATTCCATAAAGTTTTGATATGTTTAATTGGGTTTAACGTTCGAATTGAAGTATGCATGGCCGCAATAGCAAGAAAAAATGCAAATAAGCGTATAACCATTGTTACGGAGTAAGTCTGACTAGCGTCCCAACTAGGTAATTTAAACGGCCACATAAAAGCTAATGAAAGTGCTACAACACAACAGTAGCTTAAGAAACAAAGCATAACTGGCTGCAGAAAAACCCTCAATCTGATTGGATGGATAATTAGCTTGGCTAAAGCCCAAATACCAATAGCATAGAAAATAGCATTGGTGATACTGTGATTGCTTTGGAGAAGAACACTGTCCGCCAAACGATTGCTGTAGTCGCCACCCAAGGGAATATGACTTAAAAAGTCTAATGCAGTTAGAGCAATTAAAAGCCAAAGTGGCAACATGTTTAAAAATACATGGTTACTTTTATTATTTTGAGACGATGCGGATGGTTCTAAGATATTATTTTGGCTAATCGACATAAGTTCATGTAACAGAACGTTGTTAGTTTAGGATGACGCTTTTGCTTTCTTGTTCCAGCGGTTATCAATGTAAAATAAGAAGGCACACGTATAGAGCAAGGTGATAATCAAAATTATCAATTGCATTTTGACTTCTTGACCGAGTAAAAAGAGTGCAACTGCACTACAAGCAAGCATTAAGCCATATTCAATGAAGGTTGTTTGTTTATGCGAAAAGCCTTTTGTGAGGATCCGCTGATAGTAGTGCTCTCGGTGAGGTTGCCAAATCTTTTTGTTACTAAAGAAGCGTTTACCAAGCGTAATGCTTGCATCAGCAATAAAAGGTAAAAACACTAGTATAGGAAAGTATATGGGCCATACGTTGTTATGCCATCCATAGAGGCCTAAAGCCGCAGCTAGAAACCCAAGACTAGTAGAACCTACATCTCCCATAAAAACTCTGGCTGGGAAGAAGTTGAAGTAAAGAAAAGCTAATGCAGCACCAGATATACAAAAGTTAGCAACTGCAAAGGTGGTATCATTACTGAAGAGTGCGGTTGCAAAGCCATAAGCAGCAAAGCCTAGAAAGGCCATTCCACCTGCAAGACCGTCTATACCATCCATAAAGTTATAAAGGTTAATCATCCATGCTGTGGCTACGATGCAAAGCACCCTAAATACCCAACCAAGTTCAGCGTCACCAAGTTGAAAGTAAATAAATGTAGTAGCAGCTACAAAGTGAATAAACAAGCGAATCATTATGTTCACTTGACGCACATCATCTATTAGCGAGACTGCAGCAATAACACCACCTAGGCCTAAAAGTAACCATGCTGATTCAAGACCTAAAATAAGCCAACTAATGGCAATGGCAATAACTATTGCTATACCACCGATTCTTGGTACTGCAACTTTATGTGACGAACGTTCGTTTGGTTGATCTAAAGCATGTTTTGAAATTTGTGGAAGTAAAATAATTTTTATAGTTATAAAACTAACGACGAATGCAATGAGAGGTGTTACGAGCTGCAAAACGCTGAGAGACATGAGATATAGTATATATCATTTTCATACTTTCCGTAACGGTTTTTTTCGCACCACGCCTAATATTCTGCTTTTTCAAGCAAATATTAAGGATAAATGAGTAATTAGTGGGTTAAAAGGTTATTTTGGACTATGATAAAAGATATAAATACTGTCCTGAACAATGTTTGAAAGGTAGATAAACCAAAGTCTTTTGAATTAAAAAGGGCTTCATACATTAACTGTTGTTGACAGTGGTGATGTAACTGACCAAAATTCACCAAGTAGTTTTAAGACACGTTAACGTTTTTTCTAGCAATTTAATGCCCAGAAACTGTAAACTAATGGACGTGGCTGCAGATTTTTACCAACTTTTTGGATTACAGCGAGATGCTGATATTACGAGTGTCAAACGTTCATATCGACGCTTGGCTAAAGAATATCATCCCGATAAAAATTTGGGTGACCCCTTTGCAAAGGATTTGTTCCAAAAAATAAATGAAGCATATTCAGTACTTAGTGATCCTGTTAAACGGATTGGATATGATAATTACCTTGATGAAAAGACACGTTTGCGTGAGCAAAAGCAAATGGAGAAGTCATACGCCAAACAGAGTATTTTTGATACAATTATGAATTTTGGTCAAGAAGATAGCTTTGTTGAGGATACTATTGGACAAGATCAATTTGCTGATGGCTATGGCGAGAGTTACGCTAATAACCAATCTGAGTCGCATGTAGGCTACAGCCAACCACAAATTTCAGCTTCGGCTGATAAAACTAAGACCAAAAAAATGCCCTTTAAACTTTCTTCACTACCTAGTACTCACTATTTTAGCCTTTTTCTAATGGCCGTAACTTTTATGTTTGTGCCGAGTCAAGGTTCTGGTCTGGCATTGGTATGGTTATTTTATGGTGTACACGCAGCTTTGTCGAGTTGGTGGATTCACAGAGTGCGACATCAGCTACCAAAAGACAAAGTGGCTATGGGCGGTCTTATTTTAATGACGCATGTGCTTTCAGCTTCCTTAAGCATGCTCTTTCTGTTACCATTTACTTTAGTTATTTATTACATGCGTTAATTCTTTAGCTTCAATGCATTGGGAATTTCAAAGCTAAGCTATTTGAAATGCTTACTTCTAACGCAGTTTGGAAGCTTTTCCATGAATGAAACAGTCCTGAACTTACTTAGTAAAGAACGTATTCAGCGTAACCTTGCTGAGATGATTCGTATTCCTAGTATCAATCCCTTTGATGATGAAGCAACTAAAGAGAATTCCGAAGCTGTGTTTGCAGATTATCTGCTAGCAAAGTTTGAAGAATTGGGTATGGAAATAGGGCAACACGAAGTTGCGCCTTTTCGTTCAAATATCTGGGCTAAGCTTAAAGGAACTGCTACTAAACCGAGTCTTGCTTTGATAGCGCATACCGACACCGTGGGGGTTGAAGGTTATGAAGAAGCTTTTGTTCCGAACATAGTTGATGGCAACATGCATGGTCGTGGTTCATGTGACATGAAAGCTGCCTTTGCGGCGTTTATTGAAGTGGTTCAGGTTATAAAAGAGGGTGGGCTCGAGCCCCACGGCGACCTCTACATCATTGGCGTGGCGGACGAAGAGTACCATATGATTGGCTCAAAGTCTTACCCTGAACATGGACCCAAAGTTGATTTTGGCATCGTAGGCGAGCCAACTGAATTGCAGATTTGTCCAGCACATCGAGGGCAATATGGCTTTAAGATTGCTGTAATTGGCAAGTCAGTCCACTCAGGTCAAAAACATCTAGGTCAAAATGCT
>CALHRJ010000508.1 GCA_938038395.1 uncultured Deinococcales bacterium
GATTTTTCTTTCTCTGAGGCGTTATTCACGCTTTTGTGTACTTTTGAGCGTAGAAAAATGAACATAGTTGAAAGCCGCAACATTGCGTGTCTTCACCATGGCACAGTTGTATAGAAAGTCACTAGGGACAGATAAAATTTAAAGAGGAACTGGGTGCGTCCCGTCAAAGGTTGAATAAATATCTGAGCTAATCATTGGCTTATGTCAGTTCACAGGGACGCACCTTGAAAGTTTTTAAAAAAGCAAAAAAACTTCTATTCGTGTTGAAACACTTTTCAACCTTGACTGGGACGCACCCTTACATTATCTGATTAGACACTAAACTTTTACAGGATTGAATATTCAGTACGATTATAGTTTCAAAATAGTTAAGGATGATTTTGCCTTAATAACTATAGAGTAGTTAGTACAAAATCCCATGTAATGTTGACCTATACCAAGAGGACTTTTTCCTACTGACGTCTGTTCACCAATTCGTCTGTAATTCAACGAATCGTGGAAGTGTTCGTACTATTCAATTAATTAAAGTGGTGTTTACTATTAGGTGCTCGATACCCCGTCTGTGTCGGGCTTTTGGTCATTGACGATTTATTTACATTAAACAAAAATTGTTGATAAAAACGTTCTGCAGAAATAGGTTTTGCAATATGATAACCTTGAGCAAAATCACAATGTAGCTTCTGCAAATAGTCTAATTGCGTCTGAGTTTCTACACCCTCTGCAACGACTTCTAAATCAAAACTATGGGCTAAATTGATAATTGTTTTAATCATGGTCCATGCCTGACTATCGTAGGCATCATCAAGTTCTTGTACAAAAGATTTATCTATTTTAAGTTCGTTAAGTGGCAGTGATTTTAGAATAGATAACGATGAATAACCAGTACCAAAATCATCTAATTTAACGATACAACCAATCTGTTGAAGTTCAGCTAGTCTGTGTAGCGCTACCTCATCAAAGGCTAAACTTTCAGTGACTTCGAGCTCGAGCCTTCTTGGATTAATATGATTCTTTGCTAGAAGCACTCTAATATCATCTATAAAATTCTCTTGCTTAAACTGCGCCATAGAAATGTTAATCGCAATACGAACATCATGATTTGCATCTAACCAACTCTTAAGTTGTCTGCAAGCTTCTTCTAAAACCCAATTACCAATCGACAAAATCAATCCCGATGTCTCTGCAATCGGAATAAAGTCCTCTGGTGAAACCTTACCCAACTTGGTATTTGTCCAACGTAGTAACGCTTCTGCACCCTCAACTTTACCTGTCTTTAAATTCATCAAAGGCTGGTAAAACAATTCAAATTCGTCATTTTCAATAGCAGAAGCAAGTTCAGCTTCAATAGATTCCTGATAAGACATTTTCTTACCAAGCGCACTATCATATAAAATATAGTCCTCTTTGGACGACTTGGCAACATTCATACCCCAGTCCAGTTTTTTAAGTAATAAAGGCGGTTTTTCGCCATCTCTAGGATACTGGCAAGCACTCATATTAACAGGTAAGCTCAACTTATACGTACTAAAATCAAAAGTCTCACTAAGTAGTTCACTTAAACTGTCACAATATTCAGCTAAATGAGTAATGTTTTTAAGAGGTACAATTAGACTAAATTCATCACCATCTGTTCTAGCAATAATACTTGTAGACGGTAAAGCATTTTTGATACGCTTTGCCATTAAACGCAAACAACGATCACCAACATGTTGTCCATAGTGATCATTAATCCGCTTAAATCCATCAATGTCAATCAAAATCAGACCATAGTGTTTCTTTGTTGTTGATTTACATAATGCTTGCAACTTCTTTGTATAGGCGGTTCGGTTTGCAAGCTTTGTAATACTATCTTGATAGGTAAAGCCAATGAGTGCCTTAGTTTTTGCCTCATGTTCTTTTCGCATAAGTTGAAAAGAAGCTGAATAAATAAATATATAAGCAACACTTACAAAAAGTAGCGTTATTAATATCGAGCGAATAAAAGTATCTCCTGAATAGGGGCTAAAGCCTAGCAAAAAAATAGCCGACATAATCAAAAATACTGTATAAAATAGTACGCTGATCCGACGCCCAACTATATCTTTAAAAGAGATATAAATGTGAAAAAGCAAAAGTGGTGTAATCAAACACAAGCCCGAAAACTGAAGATGGTAAGTCCGTACATCTGTTACAGAATGCCAGTTCAGCAAATACAAATAACTACCTAGTGCAAGGCAAATATTGGCGGTAGCAACAACTTTAGATAAATGTTTAAGTTTTTGTGGTGAGACCATACTTATAACAAAAATGATGATGCCACCAATTATGGTAAATCCAAGCAATCCGATTGTAATTAAACTCGCTCCTACGCTAAAGATATAGGACAAGATAATAGCAATAACACCAGAAATATAACTTAGCCAAAAAAATCTGAGAAGCTTAACATCGAAGGATGAGGATGTTTTTTTAACTTTTTCCATAAAGTAATATCTAAGTAGGCAAACCTCTTTTGGTCAATCTTTAGTCTTACAGTTCACCTAACTTTTACCCTCCCCCAAAAATAGTCTTCAGATCTGATAATGAACTTTCGGTATACTGAAACTCCTCGAAGCCTACTTCAATGTTTCAAATATTCGATGTTTCAAATATATGATTTGTATCAATATAACAACACAAGATTCAAATCGATACTGATAGTACATTCTCTCACTGCGATGTTGTTCATCAAAGCTCAATAGCATAAGTCAACATCTTTTAGAAAAATAAATCTGAGCAACCAATAACGTCTTGGTATAACTCGAGATGCAATAAGTTTAAGGAGATGAGATAAAATAAACGTAATCTATTTTTTTCTCATTATCTGCATAAGGTTTTAAGTTTCGCAAACTACTAAAAACAATAGCGTAAAGCTTAAAAAACTGTCTATTTCATTTATGGATTTGCTAAAAAATAATCATCTTTCAAAAAATGTAAGATTATACAGTTGCATGCATAAATATGTATAAACATCCCCGTGCAATTTGTGTTATGCTCCCAAGGTTTAAGGTTGTGCTGCTGTATAAATACACTAGATATTCATACATTGTTTTAACAACAATATTAAGTGCATAATCCAAAACTAGTTATGCAAGGTTGACCCCACTTTTCTTGCCGAACACTGTAGTTAAAAAGATTTAAAGGGTAGGTTGTTACTGTCTTATGCCAAAACGTACAGATATTCAAAAAATATTGATTTTAGGTTCAGGTCCAATAGTTATTGGTCAAGCAGCAGAGTTTGACTATTCAGGCACACAAGCTTGTAAAGCACTTCGCGCTGAAGGTTACGAAGTTATCCTTATTAATTCAAATCCTGCAACGATCATGACAGATCCTGAGGTTGCCAATCGTACTTATATAGAACCGCTTACACCCGATTTTGTTGAGCAAATACTGATTACCGAAAAACCTGATGTTATTTTGCCAACATTGGGTGGGCAAACCGCACTTAATTTGGCAATGGCGCTTCATCAAAATGGCACCTTAGAAAAGCATGGCGTAGAACTAATCGGAGCAAATTACGAGGCTATTCAAAAAGGCGAGGATCGTCAACTTTTCCAACAAGCTATGGAGAAAATTGGCATAGCAACACCTGCTGGTAAGATGGTTGCAAGTTTAGACGAGGCTATGGAGTTTGTCAAAACGATTGGCTACCCTGCTATCATCCGTCCAAGCTTTACGCTTGGTGGAACTGGCGGCGGAATTGGCTGGGATGAAGCTGTGTTTAAACAGATTGTCTCGCAAGGCTTGCATGACTCACCTGTAGGTACGGTTCTGGTTGAACAAAGCATCTTAGGTTGGAAAGAATACGAGTTAGAAGTCATGCGCGATACCAACGATACTGTCGTAATTATCTGCTCAATTGAAAACTTCGACCCGATGGGTGTACATACTGGTGACTCTATAACTGTTGCACCAGCACAAACTTTGTCTGACAAAGAGTATCAAT
Organism: uncultured Deinococcales bacterium; assembly: GCA_938038395.1. Taxonomy (GTDB): domain Bacteria; phylum Deinococcota; class Deinococci; order Deinococcales; family Trueperaceae; genus CALGZD01. The sequence goes on from CALHRJ010000508.1 coordinate 3,965, forward strand.
CATTGCGAGATGCCTCAATTGCAATTATCAGAGAAATTGGCGTAGAAACCGGTGGTTCAAACATACAATTTGCAGTCAATCCAAAAAATGGCGATATGATTGTAATTGAAATGAACCCAAGAGTGTCGCGTTCTTCAGCACTAGCATCTAAAGCTACTGGCTACCCTATTGCTAAAATTGCTGCACTACTTGCAGTTGGTTACCACCTAGACGAATTACCAAACGACATTACTAAGCAAACCAAAGCAGCTTTTGAACCATCTATAGATTATGTCGTGACAAAGATTCCTCGCTTTGCTTTTGAAAAATTTAATACACCTGATGACCTTGGTACCCAAATGCGAAGCGTTGGCGAAGTCATGAGTATTGGGCGTACTTTTAAAGAGTCTCTTATGAAAGCAATACGCTCTTTAGAACTAGATGTTCGTAGCGAAGCAACACACCTATCCTTTGAAGTCCTTGAAGGTTTACTACGACCAAATCCTAAACGCCTTATGGCAATTTTTGAATTACTCAGACGTGGTAAGAGCATCAATTTTCTGCATGAAAAAACTAGTATAGATATCTGGTTCTTATCACAACTTAAAGAAATCATTTCTATAGAAGAAGAAATCAAAGCGCTAGCAGCACCTACTGAATGGAAGTGGGAACTTTGGCGAGAAATTAAGCGTATTGGTTTTTCAGATGCTGACATTGCAGGCTTAACAAATTCAACCACAGAAGAAATACGCAAACTTCGTAAAGAAAAGCATAATGCACCTGTATATAAAACAGTAGATACTTGTGCTGCTGAGTTTGAAGCCTATACGCCTTACCATTACAGTACGTATGAATGGGAAGATGAGGTTATAGCTTCTGATAACGATAAAGTTATCATCTTAGGGTCTGGACCCAATCGAATTGGTCAAGGTGTTGAGTTTGACTATGCAACTGTTCATGCTGTTTGGGCATTGCGCGATGCTGGCTATGAAACCATCATGGTTAACTCGAATCCTGAGACTGTATCTACTGATTACGATACGGCTGACAGACTTTACTTTGAACCACTTACCTTTGAAGACGTCTTAAACATAATCGAACATGAAAGTCCAAAAGGTTTAATTTTGCAACTTGGTGGACAGACACCACTAAAACTAGCAAAAGCTCTGACCGAAGCAAATGCGCCTATTTGGGGAACATCTGCGAAGGCAATTAACGATGCTGAAGACAGAGAAAGCTTTAACAGCCTTTGCGAAAGTTTAGACATCCCTCAGCCAAAAGGTGCTGTCGCAAATAAAGCTAGCGAAGTTGTTGCTCTTGCAGAAACTATTGGCTATCCTTTGATGGTACGTCCAAGTTATGTGCTTGGTGGTCGTGCCATGATGCGTGTCTTTAATCAAACAGAGTTACAAAGCTATCTTGATGAAGTTTACAGTGACTTGTCAGGTGAGCCATCTGTGTTGCTTGATCAATTTATTGCGGGTGCTCAAGAAGTTGATGTTGATGTACTTGCAGATGGTAAACGTGTGGTTGTTGCTGGCATTATGGAGCACATCGAAGCTGCTGGTGTTCACTCTGGCGATAGTGCTTGCATTACACCACCTGTAAATTTGAGTGACGCTGCAATTGAAAAAATCATGGACTATAGTCATAAACTTGCTAGCAACATTGAAGTTCGAGGTCTGTTAAATATTCAGTATGTCATTCAGGGTGATGATGTCTATATCATCGAGGCAAACCCTCGAGCTAGCCGTACGATTCCCTACCTATCCAAAGCAATTGGTCACCCACTTGCAAAATATGCTGCGCTTATTTCTGCTGGTAAAAGCTTAGAAGAGATTGGCTTTACTGAAACACCTAAACCAAGGTATTACAGTGTTAAAGAAGTTGTGTTACCCTTTTTGAAGTTCAAAGGAGTATTACCTGTTCTAGGACCAGAAATGCGCTCGACAGGTGAAAGTATGGGCATAGACCTTGATCCATACATTGCTTACTACAAAGCACAGTTAGGTGCGAATGTTGCGCTTCCAAAAGAAGGCAAAGTACTTTTACTAGCTAAAGACGGTGAAGATTATAGCAAAGTTGAAGCAACACTAGCTGAGGCTGGATTTAGCATATCGAAAGATGCAACTGATAAAGAATTTGATATGTTGATTGATACACAACACAGTGACATGTTGCGCTACGCCTTAGAGCAAGGCATTCCTTACCAAAGTACCAAAGAGGCTGCCGTATGGACGGCAAAGGCACTACTAGCAGCTTCTAAACAGCCTGTGGAAATCGTTGCCCTGCAATCTATCAACACATAGAACGACAAACAAGACATAGCACAATAAACCAAAAAGCTAAAGTAAAAAGCTCAGGAAAAATTCCCTGAGCTTTTTTATTCGCTAAAAAATTTGCTATTTTTAGTTTATTTTGGAAACCAAAATATTATCGTTACATCCTGAGGTAATTAATGCCTTAAGCAGACTTGGCATTAGTAAACTAAGAAAGCACCTTCGTAATCTTCAGGGATTGTGCCAAACTCCCCTTCTTGATTTCTAGCTCTAACAGTCAAGCTATATAGCCCTGTATCAATCGAAGGGCTAGCAAGATCCCATAAATAGTTACACTCACTCTTATCGTTACAGGTCATATCAAAACGCATAGCGGTTGAGTTATCTGCTGGAATTAAGAAAATCTGGGCAAAGTTCAAGGTTGTACTACTATCAAAGGTAGCAAAAAGTGTTACCTTACTATTTGCTCTAAGTACAACTGGCTGTATAGCGCTATCGCTAATTGCACTTGAATTATCTGCGTCAAAAATTACCTTTAGTGTACTCAAACTTGGTGCTTGTTTACCTGCAACATTGGTTGGTGTTGTCGGCGTAGTTGGTGACGTTGGTAGTGTATTCACACGGCAACTAGCCATTGATAAACTTAATCCAGTTAAAAGGAAAAGTTTTAGTAGTCGTGTTAACAACTTTGAAGTAGTCATTTTGACCTCCATGATATTATCTCTAGAAAAGCTCTCTTTTTAAACTTAATGAACAGTTCGAAATAATTTCGAGAGAATTTATCATTCTGTAAGTTCATTAGTAAGCTAAGTATTTTAACGTACTGTCTAAAAGACAGCATCCAAAATACAAGATATGTCTTCATTAGACACTTTTTCTTACTATCTTCCTTATAAATTTCATCATATTTATAGCGCATTTTACAGCTTTTGGCGTTGATTTTCCCCAAATAAGCTAAAAATCATCAACTAATCAATAGTTATGGTCTATAGCTATGCTGTATTTATCTAAAGTTTAGAGCTATCACGTGAGTTTTTTGTGACAGTTCTCATTTTTATAGAATGAGCTTCTCTAACGTTTTTACATTATTTGGCATTTGTAGAAACAACATTATTGAAGTAATAGCATTAGCTCGTTGTTAGAATCTTTTTTGCAATTGCTGATTGTTTGAAATCAAGCTAATACCGTATTCCAAAATATCGGGAGTGAACAACTGAGCTGGAACTATCATTTACTCAACCATATTGCTTCAGCTATATAGACAGCTCTGTAAAAATGACGTCAGACTAAACTGCAGATATAAACAGAATTCGTGTAACATTTCCTACTAATTGAAACAACTATAAAAAAAAGTCATTCAGCTATTGAATGACTTTTTGAGAATGTGTGTCTACCGTTTTTAAAATAACTCAGAAGGTTCATCTGAAGCAGCAGGAATTCTATCAACACCTAAACGCTCAGGTAAGTTTGCTTTTAAAGACACACAGTAGTTTTCTAAGTTAGACAACCCCTTTGAAATATCTTTACTAATTACAAATTCGTGATTGTCGGTTTCTTGAATAAGTTTAAACGGTACTTGAGATAATGTCTTTAGTGTAGCGACAACAACATCTCTTGGTGCGTTTAAGCCAGGACCACTAAGCTCAGTCATAATGTCATCAAGTACAAAGATTGACGGAACTCTACGGCTTGCTAAACTCTGAATAATCTGGGAAAAAAGACCAACTTCTTGTAAATGTTGATTAAGCAAGTTTTGGAATACATCTACTTGAGGTAAATCTAAGCCAGTTTCTCGGAAGCAGGGCTCGAGCGCTGCTGGTCCAACATCAATATGTTCATTGATTTGAAGTATGCGGTCTAAAGCTTGCCAAGACCACTTAGTAGCACGAAACACCGATGCCGAATTATCTACTTTAAGTAAATCATCGCTATTACCTAAAATGCTTAAATACTTTACATCTGTTTTTCTACGCTGGGCTAAAGCACTTGGCCAATTTAAACCATTTGCGTCTGGTAGTAAGTACATGAGTACACTGTAGTTATCTCTGCCTAAGTCTGCTTTTAGAAGAAGCTGTCCCTGTTCTATGCTTGAGACTGAAAAGCCGAGGGGCTCGAGCTTCTCTCTTGCCTCTTTATGGAGCGCTGCATAGTCACCTGTGAACTGAATAGCTTTTTCCTGCGTTAAATTCGTCTCAGGAACATTAACAGATTTACCTTTGGCAAACCCAGAAATACTTGAAGAAATCTCTTGCATACCAGAGCCAAGCTTTTGCTCGCCTATAGTTGCTTCACCACTTTTCGGAGCAAAAAATGCTGGTCTACCTTTAGCGATTGAATCTCTTAAACCTTGACCCTTTTGAGACACGGTGTCTGCATCTGTTGTATGGTGAAAAGCTTCGATACGTTCGTGCATATCGCTACCTAAAGAATCATTAGGTGCACGCAACTGTGCCGAAGCATCTTGTAGAGGACTACCCTGAGAAGAATCGGCTTGCAAAGCGCCAGTAGCTACTAATTCCTTATTTTGTTCCTGTTTTTTCTGCTCTTCTTGCTTTGGCTTAGCTTGAACAACTGGTCGACTAACTTCAGCAATAGATGTACGCAATGAAGCATTTTGCCAACGACCTTCATGCTTCGTAATACGACTATCCTGCTTAAAAAGTGCATTCAAATCAGCATTGTGTGGCAAATCTGGATATTGAGCATGAATATCAGATTCAGACAATGGTTTTGGTGATTTAGCAACAAAATCAATAAGCGCTTTTAAAGCTGATTGATCATTAAAATCAATTCTTCTTCTAGCTTTTGTAGGCGTTACCTGAATAACACCTTGATCACTATCTTCAGCATATCTAAAGCTAATGGTGTCATTTACCTGCAGGCCATGTTGCAGATAAAAATTACCAAGACCTTGTATAATCCGAGGCTTGTATTTGTCTGAATGATCAGACTTCAGCTCTAGAACATCACCAGTAATAGTGTCAGTTACTTTAATATTCCCTGTTGAAGGGAAAAAGCTAGCCAATGATTGAGTACAACTAATTTGACCACGATTAAGACACACACGTGTCAGACTATAACGATATTCCCTAGACACAATACTCTCTCCTGCCTCCCACACTCTTCTCCGTGCTATGTTGAGGATTTAGCTCCCTAAATTTGACTTAGTCTCCTAAGTTCAGAATTTCTCAATGTAACATATTCCACATCGAGGCGATGTCTTATCTTATCTAAGATGAACAATATATTAACTAGCCTTAATTATAAGATGCTGGGACACGCTGTCTTTTAATACCCTTTACACAAACTACTTCAAATTCCAGAACGAAAAGAAACACTAGAAAATACCGTCCAGAAAGATTCTATAGCTTTTCAAATTAAAAGAGTTCAATAGTCTTAGAGACTCAGGCACAATAACTCAAAATAAGTGTTTATGATAAAAATAAAACTATGTATGTCTAGATTGTATAAAAGTGAGCTTTCCATTAGAGAAGTACTTCTAGCCATTTTTGTGGCTTAGAAGACCCCAAACACTACACTTCTTAGTATTAGATAGGTCTAGTGCTTTAACAAGTGAAAATGTAAGGATTAACAATTTCAATATAGCTATAGGTTCTGCACCCATAAGCTTTTTTCAGCTTAGCCTCTCAAAAATACCCTCTTATTATCAGTTGTCGCTGTACTAGTATAATCAATTTTAAATAAGGAGATGTACATGACGGAGTTATTTAGAAAGCATCAACCAACAATCCTAGTCCAAGTGTTACTGGTGCTTCTAGTTCTGTCTTTAACCCCTGTAGTAAGTCTAGGCATTGCCTAACAACGTCACAAGCCAACGGGATAGCGACAAAGCGACAAAGAAATCTCGTCTGGCAAGCCAGACATCGATTCTGTAGGGCTCAAGGCAAGCCTTGGGGAAATTCATCATACCTGTTCATTATTAAAAACCAGACTATGAGTAGAAACTACATTCTGAGTTTAAGAAAGTATTTATCATCTTGCTTTGCTGTTAGCACGATGCTATACTCCTAATTCGTCCGTTATATGCGGGCAGCCATACTAATCAGTATGGGCGTATAGCTCAGTTGGTAGAGCGGCGGTCTCCAAAACCGTAGGTCCAGGGTTCAAGTCCTTGTGCGCCCGCCAAACAAAAACGGCATCTCAACGATGCCGTTTTTTCTATTTCAATTTTAGCTGGTATTCAGACTATGGTTTAGAAGACTAGGTTTAGTTAAGCACTCTAACAACTAATATGTCGGTATCGCGTTTTTGTCCTGACCTATCATTTAGATGTGCAAAGGTAGCTTGTAGTCTCATCGATTGCGTTACATTTTCTATTGGACAAGTAAATGATTTAGTTTCTCCAGCAGCTAAATTAAATGGAACTCGATCAGTTTCATTTGGATTTGCATAAGGTGTCAGGTCTTGACAAATTGGCTGGAATCCAGGGGCGGTCGTAGAATACATAAATGCTTCCCAAATTTGATTGATATCAACTTTACCCGTATTGCGTACAGTCCAAATAACATCAATATCAGTGCCTGAAGCTATGGTGATTTCATCTGTTCCTTCTTCTCCAAGGCTTATGTCAAGACTAAGATCCCCTTGAGGATAAATTGTGCTGCTATCCTCATCTGTACCCTGTATACCCTCAGCTGATTGGGCTGTCGCAGTCACACTGTTTTTCAATAATTGTCCAGTAGTGAGTAGAGGGCTAGCACAAGTATAGTTTGTGGTTTCACCCATCGCTAAGTTTGTAATCGTCTTTGAGCAAGTTGTTACTGAATCACTTACTAATTCTACTGAGCTAAAGTCTGTACCCCCAATATTTCTTACCGTGACTTCAAAGCTATGAGGGTTTTCATCAGAGAAGATTCCATAAGCTTCGGCACCCTCTGTACCCACAGATATATCTACTGCAACACTATTTTCAATTGCAATATTAATGCTGTCTTGTGCAGATGTTCTATAGGCACCAACCATTACCACGTTGACAGTAGCAATAAAGCTTTCTTGAACATTTGTTGCTACACATTCGTAGATTTCAATATCTCCTGAGCTTAGAGCAGGCGTAAATTGTTTGACACAGTCTGCTACATTACTTTCAATTTCCGAAATACCACTAACATTTCCTGTATTAGCAACTGATACAAGGAACTTCACATCGCTACCTGCTGAAACAATACGATTGTTTGTAACCATCTTTAGGATAGCTCGGGGGCTTGCACGTAGTGCAGGTCTATAGCCTGACTGATCTGAATCAATTACAACTCGACCATCATCAGTTGTGGCCGTCGCTGTAACCGTATGAGAAAAACCTTGGGTAGGTGTAGCTATTACTGTACTAGCACAACTAATTGTTTTAACTTCCCCGACTACAAGATTTACGAAATTTGCATCACAGTCAAGAACATCACTAGCCAATGTTACATTTGTGAATGGCACATCGCCATTGTTACGAACAGCAACTTCAAAGGTATATGGACCACTTAAAGCGTAGGTATCACTACCTTCTAAATTGTTACGAACATCTATTGATGGCGTACCTGTTGGTTGAGGTGGATCAGTACTATCAATTTCAAGCTGACAATCATCAACACTAATACTACCGTCTGTATAAAGACTTACAAATCCACTACTTGCATTTGGTGCAGTACCTGAAATTTCAATAAGCTGGTAATCA
>CALHRJ010000509.1 GCA_938038395.1 uncultured Deinococcales bacterium
TGTCTGCAACGTCCTGTGCCGCCTCTGACGGAACAGTAATAAATCCGATATCAATACCTTTTTCTTTGATGACCTTATTTAGGTCATCCATATGATAGACAGGCAGTCCCGCGACGTCTTGCACTGTCTTTTCTTTATCGGTATCAAAGCAGGCTTTGAGATTAAACTCATAGTCATTAAAGTTTGGGTAATGCGCAATTGCCTCACCCAGCCGTCCAACACCTACAATCGCTGCGGTCCAAGGTCTTGTTAGACCTAGAATCCTTCGTAGCTCTCGTTGGAGTGTTGGTACGGTATAACCTGCCCCCCGCGTACCGAAACGCCCAAAATACGCCAAGTCCTTACGAACTTGAAACGCAGATACTTGTGCTTCTTCTGCAAGCTGCTCACTCGATGTCTTTTTAATTCCGTTAGATTCTAGATGCGTTAAAATACGTAAGTAGGTCACTAAACGACTAATCGTTGCCGTTGGAATTGTTGACATAAACTAAGCAGCTCCTCACTACATAAAACTATAAAACTTAAACATAAAACTTTTATTACTTTACTTCTCTAAAAAGAAGCGAAATTAAAACCTAATATTAGTTAACAGGAAAACTATCAATACCACGGTCTAATAATTGTGAACGATAGATTCCTACTTCGTTTGCCGCAAATGGTCCCACAATTAGCTTAACGTAGCCACCTTCACGACGGTCATACACAGTGAGTCCTAGACCTTCAAGTTTTGAACGCTGTGGTAAAGAACTTGCAACATCTCCATAAGCACCAACTTGTAAATACGAGCGACCTACACCAGCAGGTGTAATTGCTTGCGCTGTGGTTTGTACGGTTGAGCTTGTTGCTTGTTGCTGTTGAAAGTTTTGCTGTGTTGATTGAGCTGTATTAGCAAACTGTTGATTGTTGTTACTCGTCGCAGCTCGAGCCTGTGGGTCTGCATAAACACTCGTATCTTGCCCTGCTTGTCTTAACTGGCGAGATACAGCGTCCGCTTCTGCTTGCGAAGCAAATGGACCTACATAAACAACATTTAAACGACCTTGTTGATCAAAGCCAACTGGGTAACCCTGTTGGTTCAATTGATTTGCCAAATTCTGTGCATTTGCAGCAACACCAAAAGCACCGACTGAAACCTTGTAACTACCACCCGCTGTGGCAGTTGAGGCAGGATTTACAGTAATCGCTTGTGGAGATGCAAAGGTTGTACGGCCTGCTAGCTGCTGACTTCCCGCTGCACTTGCAGCATTTGCACTATTTGGAATTGTTACACCATTAGTACTCACAACACCACCAGCAACAGCAAGATTATTACCTACGTTACCAACACCATTGTTAGCAACTGATAACGCTCTATTTGCACCATTGTTGATATCAGCACTAATGCTTGAGTTGGAACCAGCTCGAGGGCTACTAAGTGGCGCTGCTAAACTTGTACCGTTATTTCGTGTGGTTAATGGCGCAGCTAAGGTAGCTCCATTTGTACCATTGGCATTAACATTTAAGTTTGCACTAGGTGAAACAACTTCAACATTGTTACGATCCACAGCCAACGAATTGCTTGTAGGAGGGTTACCTACGGTTAAATTACCACCCAAATTTCTTGAGTTATTGGTATTCGCACCGTTTGTACCTGCATTTGCATTGCCTCTTAAGTTAATAGCTGGGTTTGCTCCATTACCATTAACAGCCGAACGTGCTGATGTTATACCCTGATTACCACTACCGCCACGCGACGTAGGCCATAAAGACCCTCCACTTAGCAGTGTGGCAATAATTCCTGCAATAACTGCAACAAGTGCAATCGCTATTAGCAGGTCAGGCCAATTTCTTCTTATCCAGTCCATAACACCTTCTCTCTTCTTCTTACTTCCTCTTTTAGGTATTTAGCCTAAAAATATTCGCTCAAAGCCTCGCTTGCAGGTTGATATCCTGTAGCAGCAGACTGTTCCCATACTTCTTTAGCTTGCTCAGCATCTTCTTGTAATAAGAAGGCCCAACCAAGATTATAAAATGTATCAGCGTCTCCACCTGTTTCCTCAATCAGGAGTTCATAGACAAGTTGTGCATCTTGATAACGTTCTGCCGCTAAATAAGCAGCACCTAGGTTAACTCTTGCTTCTAAACTCTCTGGATTCAAGAAGGTTGCACGCTCAATATATTCGACTGCATCATCAAATTCTTCTAACTGATAGCTCGTTAAACCCATCCATAGCTGTAGCTCTGGATTACTTGCATCTATATCTAACAACGGTGCAAGTACTTCTTGGGCTGTCGCGTAATCTCCTGAACGAAACGCTGTACGCCCTAGAATAAAGTCTGCGTCGTATCTAAGGGGTGAAGAATCTGGCAGTAGTGCTAAGGCTTGTTGTGAATATTGTGCTGCCTCTTGGCTGCGATTCAACTGATCACTCACACTTGCCAATGCCAAATTAATCTCACTGCTATTCGGCTCAATACGTCTTGCATTCTGCAAAGTATTGTAGGCAAATTCAGTCTGACCATTCTCCAAATACATGAGACCTAGTTGGTAAAACGCCGGCCAAGAGTTTGAATCCACACGTGTAGCATTTTGATACGCAGTTTGTGCAGCAGTCTTATTACCCAAACTTGCTTCAAGTAAGCCCATTTTGACAATAATATCTGAACGGACTTCAATATCACCAGCTTGTGCAGCTTGACGCTCAGCACTTTGCAGTGCTCGACGTGCATAATCAATCTGACCAGCTTGAATGTAAACATCAGCAACTAAGCTACTGTATTTGACATCACCACTTAATTTATCAAGTTCAGATAAATCTGCAAGCGCTTCTACACCACGACCACCATCAACCAATGCCTGTGAGCGTAAAAAGGTCAATTGAGGGTCAACTGTGCCCAACTTCTCTTCAGATAATTCAATCGCTGATGTATATGCATCAACTGCTTGGTCAAAGTCTTCTGTAACTCTTAACTGTCCTGCTAAACCGCTGTAAGCACTAATCAGTTCTTCAATAGAAGCCTCAGGCTCAGCTTCGTCAATCGCATTGTTAAATGCATCAACAGCTTCATCTGCTTGCCCTAAAGCTACCAAAGCAACTGCGCGGTTATAGTGTCCATCAAATCTTTCAGGATGCAAGCTTGCAAGTTGGTCAAATGCAAACAAGGCAGCTTCAAGATTGCCTCTTTCAAATTCAATGATACCTAAACCAAAGTGACCTTCAAAAAGCTTATAGTCCAAACGAACCGCTTCCCAAAAGCTGTCATAGGCTAGTGTCAGTAAATCTTCAAAAGAGTTTGTCTTATACAAATCAATATAGGCTTGGCCCAGACCAATCCATGCAGTTGGATCATGCGGAGCTTGGCTGGTTAACTGTTGATAGCTTTGAATATTGCTTGCTAGTGCTGTTTGTGCTTTTGAAACAGAACTAACCGTCATGGTAAACAACACCATTACAAGAAATAAGACTACGTAACTTCTTGTTAGGTTTAATTGAAGACCATTGCGAGCTGAAGAGCTGCAATGAATCTGCTTAGAGCTGGTGCGATTAACGCCAAAAATGCCCATTAATACCTCCCAAAGTGTTTACCTCATATAGTTTCACAACAGTAGTTTCGCCATAACAGTCTTACCTTATACAGGTTCGCCTTATTAATTAAGTATATCTTAAGTTGCATTTTTATGAAAAGTATTATCGGAATTGCTTTTGGGAAAAATCCAATACTTTTAACAACCTAGAACGATGCTTTATCAATAAGCCTGATTGGTCAAATCTGACGATAAAACGAATGCTGTGAGAAACCAAAACAAGGTTTACTTCGTGTGAAAGTACATGAACCAATTGCAGCAACTAAATATCACTTCAACACCCAAATTCAGTGCTTGATAGATAGCAAATTGCAGACCTTGGTCCGATGCCTCATAGTGAGGTAAAGGTACTAGCATGCATATAACATGATTATTACTTGTATTACTTAGGCATTTCTTATACGTAATCAGTTTTTAAATAAATGAGTAAGATGAGTAAGTTTATTTTTTACAAAAGTTTTTAATGCACTTTAAATCGCTCAAAAAGTGCTAATTATTAAGTGCAAGTTGGCCACAAGCTGCACCTGCATCTTGTCCACGACTAAAACGAATTGAGACTGAGATTCCTGCTTGCTCGAGCACATCCTGAAAGGCCAATATATCTGCATGTGCCGTAGATTTGAAACCAGATTGTTGCCAACTATTGAAGGGAATTAAGTTCACATGGCTCGTCAAACCCCTAAGCCAAGTTACAAGCTCCTTCGCTTGCCACAAGTTGTCATTTATGCCCTCTAGCATGGTGTATTCGATAGTTATACGACGACCAATTTCCTCTTGCCAATACCAGAGTGAGCGTCTAATGTCTTCCAAACTATGAGAGTGCGCAGTAGGAATAATTTTCTTTCTAGTCTCTTCGTCTGGTGCATGCAAGCTGACTGCTAAAACCAATGAAAGTTGTTCATCTGCCAAACGTCTAATTTGCTTTGGAAGTCCTACAGTAGATAATGTAATTCGCCTTGGCGACATATCAAGCGCTTGTGGTGAAATCATTCTTTTGATTGCCTTAAGAGCATTATCATAATTAAGCAAAGCTTCACCCATGCCCATTAATACAACATTACGTATATCTTTTGGCAAAATTCCTTCTTGCCCAGCAACCGCTAAAATCTGACCAATAATTTCGGCATCTGTTAGGTTGCGCCCAAAGCCCATTGCACCTGTTGCACAAAAACTACAACCAGCAGGGCAACCCACCATTGAAGAGATGCAAAGCGTTTTACGGTTTTTGTAAGGCATGAATACAGCCTCGGTTTTTTTGCCATCAGCAAGGTAAAAAAGATAACGGGTTGAACCATCTTTTGAGGCGTAACGCTCCATAGACACAAAAGGCAAGATTGCATATTGTTCTGCTAATTCACCACGCCAAGCCTTTGGCACGTTGTTCATGTCTGCAAATTCGTATCTACCTTGATCATAAATCCAAGTTGCAAGCTGTTTCTGACGATAGCTTTGATTCTGCCAAGCAGGTAAATCTTGCACATCTAGTGAAAGGAGGCTTGGCTTAATGAGCCTGTCCGAACTATTGAGTTGGATGGTTTCTGGCTGATTTAGTTGTTCCATAACCTCTTTTAACACCGTTATTTCTTTATCTATAAATTTTTGAGCAACTTCGAAGATAAACTAGTTATTCAATCTAACATTAGCTACTAGAACAGTTATAAGTACTATCACTATAAGTACTATTACCAATAGCTATGAAATAACTACATCTACTGAGCAGTATACTACCCAAAGGTAAAGCTTAGGCTACATGACTAATGTCGCCTGCCATGATTACCTTTGATTTGACTTCATTTAGGTTGTTGATGGTTGACTGTTCTAATACCCAGATTAGATGTTTATCAAGTACAAGTTTATCAAGCACTGCTTAAATCGAAGGCAACACTTTGTGTATCTACAATAAAGATAGGCAAATTTTCGCCCAATAACTCAACTTCATCTCTCAAACGTGTAAACACAATTGGATCTAAGTAAGCTGATGACGCTCTGAGTAATCCTAAATAATAATCTGCGATTTGCTGCTGTTCGTTCTTAGTTAGAGAATTTCTTTCTTTTGTAGTCAACAGTTCTTCAATAAATTTCTCAGAAGACTCAAGTGCAGGGCAACCGCCTTGATTAATGGTAATCCGTAAAAAATCAACTGTTTCACTGGGGTTGTGCCAAAATCCAAAGTTAATTTCATTGGTAAGTTCATCCACTTTACGCATCATTGTGTGGTAGTCGGCTTGTTGAAGGACTTGTCGGGCTAGCGATTCGCGCTCGAGCCTTCGCTGTGCGTACTCACTGAGCGACAAATAGCCTATTTTTGGTCTGGCTGGTCCACCAACAATAGCCCGTAACCTGTAAGCAAGTAAATAATCCTGAAATTCACGAAGATGCTCATTCGTGCTTATTGCGCTGCTTGTAGCACTAAAATCATCAGATCCATGTTTCACGTCTGCAATTCTACACAGTTCTTGACATAAACATAGTGTTGTAAACCCGAATTAGACTTTTGAATTAACATTTCTTGAATTAGCTGTTATCAATACATTCAAACCAAAACACATCCTTTGAATACTTGCTGTACATACTTGAAAGCTTAACGATTGACAATTTAATAACCCGAACAAACAGTTAGATTAAAAAATAGAGCATAATTTAAAATGACTTCTTTTAGTTTCAAGATTATCTAAATACAGTAATTTTCAATTGTTCAAATTATTTAGAAGTCATTCCTCAGCACAACTGGCATATTTCAACATCGTAGCTCCAGATTGTTTATTTT
>CALHRJ010000510.1 GCA_938038395.1 uncultured Deinococcales bacterium
CGGTAGTCTGTGGCCACTGTCACTATATGTACAATCACCACAATCTATTTTAGATGCCGATTATCTGTACCTGAGTCAACAAAACCAAGAAGTTGTGGCTAAGGGTAGTTTAAACGCCAAACTAAAGGTAGTAGACGATACCTATGTCAATCTAACAAGCACTGAACAGATACTAAATGCTTCGCTGGTATGGCGAGATTTGGAAGTCCAAACGGTACTGCCCACAACCTTGAGCGAACTGAGTCAAATTTCACAGGAAACATTGCCTTTAAGTCTTAGTGGATATTTAGGTGCTGATAATCAAAATCCAGTTAGGGCTCAATTTAGAGTTGTAGATAATATCGTAAATATAGATTCATTGAATATCGAAGATACGTACGGCACGCTAAACTTAAGTGGAGCTGTTGATTTAAAAGATACTACAGCGTTAATCACTCAGTTTAATTCTCTGCAAGAAAGTCTAGAAATAATTGAGATGCAGTTGACAGGCTTTGTAGAACCAAATTGGGTCGCTGTGGCAGAACAGGTCGCATTGCCTGAAGAATTAAATACTAGTCTGACAGTTTTGCCACTGACTGCTTCACTCCAGCAATCACAACTTAGTTTGTCAAGCACTTCTGAATTTGGAGTCTTGTCTGTTCAAACTAATGTAGGCCTGACAGAGGCTCGTTTAGACGCTGCTTTGGATATTTCGGGTATTCGTATCAATGGACAGGCGTTTGCGACCGGTACACAGGCACTTAGTGAAAATGCTGGTCCAAAGAGTCTTCAGGTATCAGGTAAATTTGATTACCAAGGCTTAGTTTTAACCTATCTGGGCGAAACTGTGGATGTTTCTGGACAAGCTTCACTTCTTCCTGCAGGACTTGTAGCTACAGGCACACTAAATGCTTTAGAACAGACTGCTGCTTACCGTGCTGATATTGGGTGGCAAGCTATCGCTAAGCGCTTAGTAGGAGATGTTCTAAGTGAAAGTGGACAAGTAGGACCAGAAGTGTGGTCACTGCAATTGCTCAAACGTTTACCTGAGGCAACGGTACAAGAAGATATTCGCATTGATGTGGTAGATTTTTCAGCACAGTCGATTACGCCTTTGCAGCGTGTGTTGCCTTATTTTTCTCCAAAGCTAGATGGCACTATCCTAATTCAAAATGAGGTTTTAAACGCTACCTTTAAAAGTGAGTTGTTAACTGGACAGCGAGAATTGCCTGTAGAAATTAGCTTAACGGGTTTGCTTCAAGATGCAGTCTTGAGTGAGGCTAGCGTGAAGCTTTTGATTGATGAGTCCCCAGCTCGAGCTACCGTAGACTTCAAACTACAGGAACGTGTTTTAGATGGTCGGATTTCGCTCGAGTATTTCCCACTGCAAACGCTTCTGGGCATAGTGCCTGAAGAAAGCCAAGCCTTTGAAAATTTACAAGGGCTTGAACCTTTTACGGCAGGATTTACAGAAAACACAAATAACTTAAGCAAACTAGATTTGCGGGTGACTGGCGTAGGTACTGCTTATGTACCCATTGATCAAATTCAGCAAAGTCAGATATTATTGGTAGCTGAGCAAGTCATATTTGAACACGAGAGCTTTGTGCGTCAAGATGGTGATGTAATTCCAGAAGCCTTACGCACCCAAGGGCAACTAACACTCCGTTATGAGCAAGAAGCTTTAAATATAGAACAAGCTCAATTTCAAAGCTACCGAGTTCAAGATCAAAGCCTAGCTGGTAGTTGGTCAGCATCTGGGCAAATAGCAGAAGATCGATTAAGTGTCAATCTTTCTGCTCAAGCTGCAGATTTAAGTCCATTTATATTATTATCACCAAGTTTGACAGATTTAGATATTTTAGCAAAAGGAAATTTTAATATTAGCGCTCAGGGTAGTCTTCAGGTCCCTGTATTGTTTTTTAGCAGTAACCAATTTGAGGCTGATATCGGAGGGGGCTACGTCGAGTCAGAAGATGTATCCTTTTTACTTGAAAATGGCATCTTGAAAGGGCGAGCACGTTTGAGTGTAGCAAGACCATGGCAAAGTGATATTGAGGTTGAATTCAACGGACCTGTTCAGCTGTGGCCTTTCGATATTGACAATGTAGTAACGGACTTTCGATCTCCTAGTTTTTCAACAAACTTTTTTGGTGATTTCAAAACAATTAGTGGGCGAATTTATAATCAAGCAGGTACTTGGTGGCTGAATGCGACAGGAGACTTAGACAATCCTTTCCAAATCTCAGGTACTCTTAAACCACTCTCTCTACAATTTAGTGGTGATCAGCTTAATCTTTACTCAGAATCATTTTTTATTGCCTCTAGTCTCAGCGATATAGATTTGAGCCTGAGCTATGAAATGCCTAATTTGGTTTTACGTGGTGGGGTTGTGGCAAGTCAAGCTGAGCTGATTACTAGAGAAAGCGTTAGTGGTAGAAGAGGAAGCAAACCTCAGTTCTTTGAACGCATTTTATTCAATAATGTCTTATTAACAGCACCACGAAATATGCGCTTCAATGAATCATTCTTGACTGCTGAATTAGCGACTGAACTCTATTTGGGAGGTACTCTTGCCCAACCTACTCTAGATGGCAAAGCTGAGTTGGTTGAAGGGGAGCTACGGTATAGCGGACAGAGTTTCACCCTATCAGAAGGTGTAGCAAGCTTTGATAGACTTCAAGGTATTTATCCGACTATTTCAGCAAGCGCTTATGCCAACTTCGATAAATCTCAACTATCTTCTAATCCTGAAAGTTACGTATTACAACCAAGCACCAATCAGTTTCAAGTTTTCCTAAATACAAGTGGAGGATATACTTTTATAGAGAGTGAAGGGCGTTATCGTCTAGGATTAGAAGCCCTTTTAAGTAGTAATGCCATTATCAATCCAAATAGTCCTAGGGCTTTAACAGAAGAAGATATTGTTAGCCTTCTGGCACTTCGACGAATTACGGATGATACACCTTCTGGGTCAGATAATGTCATTGGTGAAATTGTCGGCATAAATGTCATTGATACTGCAGCAGATATAATTCAAGGTGCAATTGGTGATGCATTAGGTTTTGAAGGTGTTGATATACTTACGACTAATCTTAGCAGCATTATCAATGATGGTTCATCGGCATCACCAGATTTTGGTGTTGGTGTTCGTTTCTCTGGCTATATAGATGAAAGTGTTTTTGCAAGCTATGAGCTAGGTCGTTTTACCAATCCAGATTACAGTTTAAGTAATCAGTTTGATATTCGTTATGATGATATTTTTGGATTGAACCGTCTTGGCTTTAATCTTTCTAGTGGTTTGAACTTCGCAAGTGGTAGCTCTGATCCTCTAATAGATTTAAACATGGGTCTAGACTATGAAATTAACGACACCATTAGTTTATCAATGAGTGGTGAAGTTTCAAGTGATGATGTTGGTTTAAGTTTTGGTACTAAGTTTAAATGGTAAGACTGAGCCCGAAAATATCGTCAATAAAATAACTTGCTTAAAGCGTTTGGCGTCCAGCTATTTTTCGCTTCATAGCTGGATACTTAAGTCCAAAGTAATCTGACTTGATTCATTAGTCAAGCGGAACTCCTAAATATAACGATTGAAGAGTTGACAGCTATATTTAGATGTGATGGACTAGCTAAAGACAGAGTCGCTTCCAACGTTTCTACAGTCACAGATTAAAAAATG
>CALHRJ010000511.1 GCA_938038395.1 uncultured Deinococcales bacterium
TTGTGAAGATTGGATAGATGTAATGCCAGTGAAACCAGCGTCTTGGGCATCTTGCAAAAGTTGCGAAGATTGCGTCTTAGGTGTGAGGACAATGCGTGCGAAAGTCGTCATATATGTAGCTCCCTTGTATTCGGGTGAGCGATTCAGACCAGATTAGGTTTGTCTGAACAAAGCTTGATTATTTCACGCTTCGTAGAAATTAGTTAGGGTTCAAAATACTGACGTTAAATTATTGGTGTTTATTAAAAGCTAACGCCCTCTTATAAATATTTGTAGTTTATTTTGCATAAGTTATTAGTTAACGATTCCCTAATATATGTATCTTATTGTTACCAAGTTAGTTAATTAACGATTATTAATAAAAAACTAACGATATCTAATCACCACGAAATGATTATTAGCTCTTAATCTAGCTCATATCGCCTCAAAGGTAGATAGTTACAAAGCGATAATCATCAAAATCATAGATACCTGTCCGGGGGAAGCAAATGAAATACATAAGTAGAAATATGAATAGTGTTTGTCCATTACAACACTCGACTAGACAAGATTTTAAAAGAATATTCCGACTGAAAGTACCGACCTTTAGTTACGTATTGTGCTCGAGCTTGCTACTATTTCTAGTAACTTCTTGTGCTGAGCCAGATTTAAGCAACATTCTTGATTTACCAATCAATGAACCAGTCAGTACAGAACCTCAGAGTCCAAACCCTGTTACTACCGAACCTGTAACTGAGCCTGTAACCGAACCCATCATAGAAACCCCTGTCACAGAACCAGACCCAGTAGTGAGCGTCCCAAACCCTGTTACTTTACCTGAACCCATGACTGTTTCTAGACTTTGGTCAAATAGCGAAACTTGGAACGGCAGCCTACCCAAGGCTGGTGAGGTCGTTACGATAGCCGCAGACCAAACAGTAATCCTAGATGGCACGACACCACCACTTGGTGGATTGAATATCTTAGGGAAGCTTATACTTGAAGGGTCAAACATTCATTTGACAAGTAATTGGATTACTGTCAAAGGTCAGTTACTCATCGGAACACAAGCTCAACCGTTTATGGGTGATGCTGTGATTACCTTAACTGGCAAACCTCAAGATTCTGTTGACCATATTGGTAATCGTGTTATTGCAGTTATGGATGGTGGAACTTTTGAAGTATTTGCTGAAGCACCTGCAAAAAGTTGGACAAAGTTAGCTAGGAATGCCGAGGCAGGCTCGAGCCAACTCACACTAGAAGACAACATCACTTGGCAAGTTGGCGACACAATTGTCGTTGCATCTAGTGATTACGATTTTGAACAAGCAGAAGAGCGCATAATCACTGCTATTAATGGCAAAACCATTCAACTAAACAAAGCCTTAACTTACATCCACTGGGGCGAACTACAAACAATCGCAGGTCAAACAATAGATACACGTGCTGAGGTTGCAGTCCTAAGCCGAAATGTTCGCATTGAATCTATCAATGATACTTATATGCAACAACAAGGCTTTGGTGGGCACATCATGGCAATGCCCAATAGTGATATGAAACTTGATGGCATCGAACTAAAAAACATGGGACAGCGTGGGGTAACAGGTCGTTATCCAATTCACTGGCACCAAGCTGGCAATGCGCAAGGAGATTTCGTAAAGAGAACATCAATTCATCATAGTTTTAACCGTTGTATTACGATTCACGGCGCACACAATGTCTTGATTCAAGAAACTGTGGCTTACGAAAGTTTTGGGCACTGTTTTTTCCTAGAAGATGGAATTGAACAAGGCAATCGTTTTGACAGAGTTCTAGGTATGAGCATTCGTAAACCAAGCAACGAAACTGCGCTTTTACCAACAGATACCATTGACCCAGGCCCTGCTGTATTTTGGATAACCAATCCAGATAATAGCTATACCAATAATGTCGCAGCAGGCTCTGAAGGTTCAGGATTTTGGTTTGGATTGCCAGAACACCCAACTGGCCCCTCTGCCACAACTACTGTATCGCCAAGGTCTATACCTCTAGCAGGTTTTAATAAAAACACCGCACACTCTAATCAATTTGATGCACTTCATGTTGACAGAGGTCCATCTGCAGATACACTCGAAGCAGAAACAACTTACTATGTAGCCCGTACTAACCCAAATGATATTACATCAACTCCTATACCTTCTGTATTTGAAAACTTTACGGCCTTCAAAACCAGACGCCGTGGCGTTTGGTTACGTGGTGAGCACCTTGTTGTTCGTGGTGGTACATTTAGCGACAATGCTATAGGCGTAACGATGGCAGCAGGTAATAATGCTGTTGAGAAAAGCGTGTTTATTGGTGAATCAGCAAATAAGGGTACGCCAGCTAGCGGTGAAGCAACTGGTCCTGATGGTCGAAGTTTACCGCTACCTATAGATACAGGGTGTGAGCAATGTGCGGATAAAGTTATTCGAGGTTTCGAGGTTTATGATGGGACTTCTTCGGCGAGCTCGAGCCTCTTTGCTAACTACATCCCAAATAGTCTTAGGGAAGCTGCTGCCCTTAGTCAATTAGACTTTACAGAATTCGAAGTATCTCCAGAAAATTGGGTAAGCGATATCACTATTTCGCCCGAAAGCAAGTCGCTTTACTTTTTTGACCCAAATAAACTCACAGGTCAAACTGATGGCTATCAATCCACTGTTTTTATAGACAAAGATGGTAGCTTAACAGGCAAAGCGAATCAAAGTATTGTTGTTAATCAACCAATTCTACTTTCTGATTCATGTATCAATAAGGCTGAATGGAATGCATGGGTATGTGATGAGCATTATGTCGCTTTACGCTTTGACACTGTAGATATGCACCTAGATAGTGTGGCACTTAACTATGAAGGTGTTCAAGCAAACACTATGGTGGGTATGCCAGATAGTAATACCTATAAAAGCAATATGTTACCAAACACTGAGCGCTGGTACAGCTATAACTATAGTGAGCGTCCTGCACATACAAGAATCAATATGTTCAACATGCAATCGGGAGACTTTGTAAAGTTCAGTTTGCCGTTTACTGAAAACGAAGCATTTGTTTACCGTGATAGAAGGTTGAATTCTGACAATAGACTTAGTTTAGTAGACAGTATGAAGGCTTTAGAAGAAAGTACTGGTGATAGCTATTATCGAAGTAATAATAGGCTTTATATGAAACTACAAGCTAGACCAGACTTTGCTTATGCTGCTTTTGATATCTGTACTACACCTGTATGTGGAATTAATCAGTGAATGGGAAAATAATTAGCCCTGCTTTTACAAAAAAGCAGGGCTAATAGTTAGATCAGCTTTAAAAATTTACACCGTATCTAAGTGCTTTTCTAAAGTATCAATATATAATCGATGCTCTACCTTATGAACACGTGTTTCTAAATCTTCTAAACTATCGCTTGCTAATATTTCTACAACTTCACTAGCTAGCACAGGACCATCGTCTACACCTTCATCGGGTACTAAATGCACCATGACACCAGTTTGATTTATCTCACCTTTTTGAAAGGCATCATAGGCTTTTTCAATAGCATTTAAACCTGGAAAGGTATCTGGCAGTGCTGGGTGTATGTTTATGACTTTATTTGGAAAGTGACTCAAGAAATCCATACTGAGAATGCGTAACCACCCAGCAAGCACCACTAAATCTGATTGAAAGTTTTTAACCTCTTTTGCTAGTTGGTTATCGTATTCAGCTCTTGATTGTGCTTTCTTTTTTGGCAAAGCTAGCGTATCTATGCCATGTTTCCTAGCACGTTCTAAACCATAAGCAGA
>CALHRJ010000512.1 GCA_938038395.1 uncultured Deinococcales bacterium
GGGGATTCGGTTTTGACTTAAGGTTTGCTTTTTGGTCTTCAAATATATATAGTTTCGCAATTCACTCGACTTATCCCCCCGCTCGCTTCGCTCACTGCCCACCTTAATAAAGGGAGCTAGAAGTCTTTAGTTCTTTAGTTCTTTAGTTCTTCTAACCCAAACTAAAACACCCCAAGAATAGAAATCTTGGGGTATAAACTTAGGCCATCCAGCTACCTATTGAAAAACATTGGAAAAACATTGGAACAAAATCGCAACAATTTAACAATCCATCTTTATAGAAGTCGTCATCCTGTCCGAACTTCAATTAAAAACACAGCTCAACCATAGAGCAAATATAGACCAAATATTGGTTAAATATAGCCAAATCTACATGCCTTTAATTGCTACCTCTACCGAGTTCCCGTCTTGTTTAAAGCTTAGAATGTAATTTGCATATTTCTTAGATACTAAATAATCGCTATTTCCTGCAACCGACGCTGCCCTTGGTGTTACTGCATAATCCAATGCAGTCAAACTTTCCATGTAGTTAGTCATAACGTCTTCCACACTGCTACTGGCTACTTTCAGCTTTAGACCTACATCTTTGTTCGTCACCGCTTCCGTAATAACTTCAAATCCGCCAGATAAATCAGCGACGCTCGAGCTGCCGTCTGGTACAATCGCAGTTGCAACTGGGAGCATTGTATTAAGCTCATTGGCTGAATCTACATAGATTCGCAATTCGCCACTTGGGTGAAAGCTACCAAGCTGAACATACACGGCTACATCTTCAGCCTGATTATCATCAGCATTATAGTTAAATGCTTCTGTAAAACCATCATAACTATCTGCAGACGTAATCAAACTGTCTAAACTATAGTCAAAATCTAAATCATCAATATAGATTTGCGAAGACTTTGCCAAGCCAACTGTTAAAGATGTTGTTAAAAGACTTAATAACAGTAGCGTGGCCATACGCCTAGTAAATAGGGTGGGTTTCATAAAAAGCTGTTTCATAATCTATTACCTTTCAAAATCTGAATTTTTGTATATTGTGGAGCTCGAGCGACCTAGCTGGCCTTACCAAATCGCTCAAAACACCACGCCTCCTTCAACTAGAACCTATCCCCCTTTTGCTTCTACGCTGGATGGCATTATTAGATTCTAGAATCAGACTATTGAAGCAACACAGCCTACTAAAAGCCATGTCTTAAAGTGTAGAGAAAAGGGAAATAGTAAAACACCATCACCCTTCTCTACCTACAGCCATATAGTAAAAACAGTGCACCGTCTTTACTAAAACAGCTACAACTCAAAGTATAGCGATAGCCAAACACCAAATGCATGGGGCATCATCTAGGCTAATTTAAGGCAGGTCAGGACAATTTAAGAAGACGGTCATAGCCACACTCAGGACATAGCTAGGACACAATCTAGGACATTCTTGGGACAATCCATAGTTATTCTGAATTTTAGCTAAGTTTTAATGAAAATACTACAAACTACATAACTACTTTAAGTTATATACTATTATATAAAGAAGTAGAGCTATCACCATAATCAACACACAGCTATACCTTGTTAGAAATTTATAGTTAAAAGGGGAAAATCATGCATCAAGATGAAGATACCAACATTCGGCTTTTAATCGCAGACGATCATAGTTTTTTTCGAGATGGTCTGCGCTTACTTTTCGAAAATACAGAAGGCTTTGAAATCGTTGGTGAGGTAGACACAGCCATAGACGTCGTCCACTTTGCCCAAGACATACAACCAGATATAATTTTAATGGATATCAGAATGCCACCTTCAGATGGTATTCAAGCCACCAAAGAAATTATGGCAGTACTACCTGATACAAAAATCCTTGTCCTAACCATGTTCAACGATAAAGATAATGTTTTCAGGGCACTTCAAGCAGGTGCCAAAGGCTATGTCCTCAAAGGTATTAACCACGAAGAACTCGTCTGTACCATCCGCTTAATTGCCAATGGCAATGCAGTCTATGGCGATCAAATCGCTATACAAATTCAAAACTTCTTCAGCAAAACAAGTAGTCAAACTTTTACAAAACACTTTAGCCAGCTCTCTCAACGAGAAAACCACATCCTGAACCTCGTAGCTCAAGGTTTACGCAATAAAGATATAGCAACCAAGTGCAATATTGCCGAAAAAACTGTCAGAAATCATGTCAGCTCTATTCTATCCAAACTACAAGCCTCTAGTAGAAGCGAAGCCATCGAGAAATTCAAAGGTGAGTCCAAAAACAAAGCTTTATCTACACCCATAACATCAAGTTAAACCCTAAGCTACTGAGCAAACTATCTAAGCTCGCCGCAAACTAAAACTTATACTAAAAGTTTATTCTATAATTAGCTCTGACCAAAACCAGTTGCAAAACATTATCATTTTGTAATCCTATTCAAACTCATAGCAAGCGAACTAAAGCCACCTCGATAAATCTCAATACCTAGAATCATCTTTATAGAAAATACACATATGATGCAAACACCAAGAAAATCTTCATCCTGTAAGCTGTAAGTTGATTGTCAAATTATGTTGTCTATTGCAAGTAAAAGCCTAAGTAAAAGGTTAAGTAAAAGCTTAAGTAAAAGCTTTCACACATGGCAAGAAAAAGGCTATAGCATCAAAGCACTGGTCTGGTGTTGGGTAGTATTGCTACTATTCTCCCTCGTTTTAAGCATCCTAGGTGCGCCTTTTTACTACGACTTCTTTGCGAGTCGCAATCACGGTCGTCATATATCACTCCTATATATACGCCTATTTTCCGATGCTTCAATCGGCATTGTTTACTTTGTTGCCGCTTGCTGGTTTATTCTAAACCGTGCAGGGCGAGGTATGCCCTTACTCGCTGCATTTTGCTTACTCTGTTTTGGCAACAATCAGTCAGGTTTTTCCGATGCCTATATTGTTTTCAATCCTGACCGACCAGATATCATCGCCTCACTATTTTTTCTTCAACGTGCTTTGACAAATGTACTGTGTGTATCATTCATCTTGCTGCTTCCAAACGGTCTTTTCAAACCCGGCTGGTCTAGGTACTATGCTTACCTTTGGATAGCCCTCAGTATTGTATTTCTACTGTTCCCAAACATGCCACTAAACTATATGTACGGAAAAACCTTTCAAAGGTATGCACCCTATTCCTATGCCTTTTTAATGCTCTCCTACATTATCCCAATAGTGCTACTCCTATACAAATTTATCTTTTTCCCACACCCCTTCCGTAGACAAATCAAGTGGATTGTTATTGGCATATTAGCCATTTTATTTGCAGGTCTTATCGAATACGGTATGCGAATTCTCTATTCAATAAATTTCTTCCCACTCAACGAAAATGGTCAGATTTCACATGTCTGGTTTCACACCTATACACGCCCCATATTAAAAGCCATAGGTTACAACGTTTTCCCGCTAGCTATTTGTATAGCACTCAACAAAAATGCCCTATGGCGTACCGATCCTTTTGTTCGCAGAACTATGCTCTATACAAGTCTTACCTTAAGCGTCGTTTTAATTTATTTTGCAATCATCCTTTCTTTAGGCTGGCTCTTCAATCAAGGCTTTGGTCTTACTAATTCTTTGGTTGCTACAGGTACAGTGGCTATCCTATTCCACCCTATACAACAAGCTTTACGACAACGAATTAACCAAATGCTCTATGGTCAGCGAGATGACCCCTACACCGTCATGACTGAGCT
>CALHRJ010000513.1 GCA_938038395.1 uncultured Deinococcales bacterium
TGCAATCGTAGTGGATAACACAGGTATTTGGAGAGATGAAGAAGCGCTTGGATTGCATCTAAAGTCAAAAGGTGTTGCTAAAGTATTGCTAACTGCGCCTGGTAAAGGTGCAATTAAAAATATTGTTTATGGTGTCAACCACAGCGATATCAATAAAGAGGACACCTTGATTTCGGCTGCAAGTTGTACGACAAATGCCATCACGCCTGTACTCAAAGCTATGAATGATGAATACGGCATTGTGAATGGTCATGTTGAAACGATTCACTCTTACACCAACGATCAAAACTTGATTGATAACTTCCACAAAAAAGAACGTCGTGGCCGTAGTGCTGCTTTGAATATGGTTATTACTGAAACTGGCGCAGCCAAAGCTGTTTCGAAAGCCTTGCCAGAATTAGCAGGTAAGCTCACAGGTAATGCAATTCGTGTGCCTACACCAAATGTATCTTTGGCTATTTTGAATTTGAATTTGGAAAAGGGAACTAGCAAAGAAACGTTAAATAGCTATCTTAGAACTATGTCTTTGCATTCGGAACTTACTGAACAAATTGACTACACCTCATCTACTGAAGTTGTGTCCAGTGATTTGGTAGGCTCGAGCCGCGCTGGTGTAGTTGACTCAGAAGCAACAATTGTTCAGGATAACCGCTGTAGTCTTTACGTTTGGTATGACAATGAAGCTGGCTATAGTTATCAAGTAGTTAGAATCATCCAAGACATAGCGGGTTTGCACTATCCATCTTTACCATTACATAGAGAACTTTTAGAAGCAGCTGTTTAAATACAAAAGGTCGAGTAGCTTGTCCAAAGTCAAACAATCAAGATGAACTAGCATAGCTAGTTCATCAATTGTACCAACGATAACTCGTATTTATAATAGAAGTCAATTGTGACGACTTTGCTTGTGTCGTCATATAAGAGCGTCCATTTGTAAATCCAAGCGCTTGAAGTGCTGTATCAATCGCAAAATCTGCCCACGTCAAGATATAGTCTTTAAGCAAGTTAAGGGCATAATCAGTAAGTGTAGCTTGTGTTATCTGTAAACAATTTTGATAGTCATTCGCTGTAAAGGCTGGGTTGTGACCTAAGGCTTCAGTACAATCAAATAGAGCTTGGACACCAGACTCAAGTGTAAAGTTATGACTAGTACTAGTAGCATTCGAAAAGTTTACATTTGTAGCAGCGCTACTATTACTTGTATTAATAATATTACTCCCATTAAAACTTGGGGCGCTTTGATTTATATTAGTACTTGTATTGCCATTACTAATAAAAGTACCTTCATTAGAAATCGTACCTTGACTATATAACTGACCATTGTAGGGTGTGCAAGACGATAACATGACCATCATAGCTACGATGAAGGCTAAAGCAAAAAACAATTTTGTTTTTTTTAGGTGAGGAAGCAATTTAAAATAACATAGCTGTAGACGCATGATTGCTATTTTAGAGTAGTAAAAATGAGTTTATACTTAGCGCTTTATATTCTTCTATATTTATGGTAAAAGTCAAAAGATGAACGCTTATTTTAAGGATTAGCTCACTCTTATTTTTAAACCTCTAACCAAATATCTCAACTTAGTTTATGGTATGCCTACTGTATTATTAGGCTTATGGGCTTTGACTTATATAGAATTAGGTATTTCTAGTCAAACACTAAATACACTTTGAGGCTTCTTAGTAAACTACCACTACATCATTGCATCACAACTGAATTTCATTTCTCTATTTTTAAATCCGAATAATCTCTATTGCTTCAAACGTTAGTGAAGTACTTGCTTTAGGTATTGATAGCTTGTTTGATACATGATTTACAAGTGTTTTGCTGGTCTTTATGTCTAAGACTCAAAGTGTTTATCATTCGGTACTTAGCAATAATTAATAAAGGCTCGAGCTAGCGCTCGAGCCTTTATTAAAACCCATCAACATTTGAGTCTATAAACTACTTAAGCTGTAGTGTTCAAATACTTCATAGCCACAGCCACGGCCGAGCCATACGCAACATCTTGCCCCAACTCGCGCAAAACATCTTCTAAGGCTGCAACAACTGTAATAACGTCATAACTATCTGCATAGCCCATAACAGAAGGTCTAAAAAGATATGGCTTAGCATGATCCTGCCCACCCGCAATCGTCATACCGCGTTTGGCAAATGCCTTAACGATGTCTGGCGCAGCCACAGCCTCTGGTGCTCGCAACGCAGCCACCGCAGGACTTGTACGTTCTGCAAATGGTGTACACCCCATAGAAACAGCAGCATCAATAATGGCTTGATTCATATGCTCCCTGCGTGCCCAAACAGCCTCTTTGCCTTCAGCTAATAACATTTCTAAAGCTACATTTAAAGACTGTACTAAACCCACGGCAGCAGTATAGGCAGTTTGACCTTTTTGCTGTGCAGCACGTTCTTTACGCAAGTCCATATAAAAATAACTATTGAGATTATTGACCGAAGCCCAAGCTCTTTCGCTTAACCAAGCAAAAGCCAAACCCGGTGGAGACATTAACCCTTTTTGAGAACCTGAAAACATGCCATCTATATTCCATGTATTTGGGTCAACATCGCACACACCAAGGCTTGTTACACAATCAACCAATACAAACATATCTGGAATAATTTCTTTTGCAGCTTTACTAATCGCTGCAACATCGTGCAAGGCACCTGTGGAAGTTTCCGAATGTGTAGTCATAAGCGCTGCACAGTCAGGATGCTCTTTTAAGAGCCTTGCAACTTCTAGTGGGTCAGCAACGTTACCCCAATCAAGCTTGTACTCAACAACCTCATAACCGTAACTCGTAGCTACCTTAAACCAGCGCTCGCCAAACTTACCAGCATTGATGCTCAGTACTTTTGCACCCTTCGGAACGGTATTGATAAGCCCAGCTTCAAAAGCAGCAGAGCCTGAAGCCGCTAAGATGATTACATCTTCACCTTCAACTTTTGCCATCTCAGCAAGGCGATTTCTCGTTTCTAAAAAGATATCTACAAAAGCGCTACTTCGGTGATGCAACATTGCACCTGATGCAGCATTCAAAACTTGAGGTGGTGTTTCTACTGGACCTGGTGTGTATAAGCGAGTTTTAGTCATGGTTTAAAATGAACCATTCTGTAGGTAAGTTGATAAACTATCGATAAGAGATTTAGTATCCTGTAAGTTCATTATTAAACCTTTACAACATCAAGGCTACTAAGGGTATCAGGTAAGTTTTTAAGCTCTTCAATAATTGCCGCATCAGGGGCATGGTCTAGAGCTAATACAAAGAGTGCTTTACCATCTGCACCTACACGAGATAACTGCATGAATGAAATATTGATATTTGCATTACCTAAGACTGTACCCACTTTACCAACCGCACCAGGCTTGTCATGGTTAGTACAAATGAGCATCGTGCCTTCTGGTTTGACTTCGATTGTAAAGTTATTGATACTCACAACTCTTGGTGTACCAGCAAGTACTGTTCCGCCTACACAAGCTGAGTCACCATCTGTTACGGCAGTGACTTCAACATATTGTGTATAGCCTTTATCGTCTGAACCATTGATTCTTGAAACGTTTATGCCACGTTCTTTAGCGATGGCTCCAGCGTTGATGTAATTTGGTGGGTCTGTTAGGATGGGCTCGAGCACACCCTTTATAGCTGCCACAACAATTGGTTCTGGATCATCTGAAAAATCACCATTAACTTCAACTTTCAATTCTTGTATACGCCCACTACTTAATTGACTAACCATCTTACCCAATGACTCAGCCAATTCTAAATATGGTCCAAGACGTTCCATGACATCTTTCGAAAGACTAGGTGCGTTCACCGCACCCTTACTGACATCTCCCATAAGTGCTTTAGCCGTACGTTCCAAAATCTCAGAACCCACACGTTCTTGTGCTTCTTGCGTATTTGCACCTAAGTGCGCTGTTATGACAAGGTTATCTAGTTGAAGTAAGGGGTGGTCCACACTAGGCGGCTCCAAAACAAAAACATCTATACCTGCAGCAAAAATCTGTTTTTCTTGCAATACTTCTGCTAAGGCATTTTCTTCAATGATGCCACCTCGTGCAGCATTCACAACCACAGCATGACTTGGCAAGCACGCTAGTTCAGGTCTACCAATGATGCCTTTTGTTTCATCCGTAAGAGGCGTGTGTACAGTCAAGAAGTCTGCCTTCACAAGCATCTCTTTTAAATTGCTGAAAAGTTCAACATTATTTTGTTCAGCATGTTTTGGAGATATATAAGGATCGTAGGCCATTACAGTCATACCCATACCTTGTGCGCGTCTTGCAACAAGCGTACCAATTCGTCCTAAACCTACAATTGCCAAACGACAGTTGTTAAGTTCACGTCCTAAATATTTTCTATCCCAAATACCTTCACGCGTGAGTTTGTCACTTCTGTTTACACCACGTGCTGCAGAAAGCATCAGTGCCATTGCAAGTTCTGCAGCCGAAACGTTATTTGCTTCTGGCGCATTTAAGACCAAAACACCACGACGACTCGCAGCATCTAAATCGATATTATCGACACCTACACCACCACGCCCAACGACGGTTAAGTTCGTTGCTGCTTCTATGAGTTCAGCATCAACTTTTGTACGACTTCGGGTGATGATCGCATCATACTCACCAACAATTTTTAGAAGGTCATTGCGTTCGATGTTTGGCTTATAATCTACTTGAATATCTGGATAGGTTGCTTCACCTAATTGGACTGTATCAGTAACTAGTATTCTCGCCATAATGGGACGAGTTTAACAGATAGTTTCTGGGCGTTGTGCCTAACAGATAAGATTAATATTTCAGATGAACAGAAGAAGAAGATATTTAAATTTGAACTCATGGTATACCGTATATCGTACACATATAAAAACCGTTTAAAAATAACAAAACCCTTCTAAAAAGCCTCTAAATTAGCAATAACTATATTCTTTAGAGCAAGTTACAGTATAAATAATACGCTAAGTGCTGTAATTAAAAAATCAATTTATATATTGCTATAGTCTTGTACAAAAACAAGTACACTAAAATAAGAAAACCCTCAAACCTCCTGAGTGTCTAAATTAGCAAGTAACGTCTTATCGCAACTATTTAAAAACAGCAAAAGTCAAATAATGGGTAGTAGGTTAAAGCTTCTCTTTCACATCAAACAAGTACCGAAAATACTTCAAGATTTATATACACAAACAACATTGTATAGATAAGTGAAAACATTATAATTTCGTACGCAAAAACCAATCTTCAATAACGCCATTCTCGGCACCCAAAACATCAAAAAGCCAGTCTGTTGAAATATCAATTTGATTTAAAGCATCAAAAGTTGCATCTAAATCAAAAACCACCTCAAAGTTTATGGTTGTTTGGGCTGGTACCTGAATATTAAATATATCTGCTCTTGCTACTGACCGTGTTTCTTGGCGCAAGTTGAGTTTCTGGCTATTTAGGATATAGCCAACGCCACCTTTATTTTCTGCTTGAAATTTTACAGATAATTGTTGTGCATTTAGCAACTGCATACCAACTAGGTTTATATCAGGTTGCATAACCCTTGCTGAAGCACTTACACGTAGTTGGTCATCTAGGCTCTGGCGCAGGTCATCTTCCGTAGTTGCTTCTACAAGTACACGCATGTAGGTACTTGTATTATTTAAAATTTGTAAAGCTTGATTGAATAATTCTGGACTTGTTTGTATATTTAAATTTATGGGGAATTCAAAATGTTGGCTCGAGCCTTCACTAATCCCCAACTGATCACTAGATAAACGCCCACTATCTACCTGATAACCCGCTAAATAGACCTTGTAGTCCAAATCCCTAAGCGACACAAAAGTATCAGCACCATTAAGTACATCAAAACCAACAAACAAGTTCATGGTCGCGCCTACATTGCTACTGTTCACCCCTGGTGGGTTAAGCTTGGTTAACCTTGCTTCTGTAACCTTAATGTCGAGGGTTTGAGAAAATAGACTAACAGGCTCTGCTTCGGGTGCTGGTGTGAAATCAAAGCTGGGAATACAGCCCAAAAACAATATGAGGATTGAAGCGCATACAATAGCTAATTTGGCTACTGATTTTGCCTTAACATCAAATTTAGAAGGGGTTGATATAGCGTCAATCATTTTTATAAAGTTATGGCTTTTATGATGTCAAAGCACACAATGCTACCCATTCTCTTATATGGATAGAACCGCAGCAAGGTCATATTGCACGAATAGTTATTAGGCATACATTTACATACTAGCTACGTAGATAGCTACATAATTAGCTTTGCTCAAAATGTGGGAGTAAATTAGGTATACTTATTGAAGTAATTGCTGTGTAATTCTTAATGAACGGACCCTGCAACAAGCCGATGGGGTATCGAAAAAAAAATTTCGTCTGGCAAGACTTCTGGCAAGACACTGGCAAGACACGGCAAGATATAGGTCAATTTTGTATGTTTCGAGGCAAGTATAAGGGAGTTCATTATTAAATACCTCAAAAGGTATGTTCACAACTTGATTAGGCTTGCAAAACACAAGAAAACATTTTAGACTCAGTATAAATTTATACCGAGTACAAAATAAAAACGCTATACGCTTATTTTTCATTATTTAGTAACCATTAAAAGCGTACACTCGTTCAAACATTTATAAATATCTGAGATAAATTTCTAGGAGGTAGTTTTTATGACTGAGATAGCATCACAACCCCTTACTGATGGCACCCACCCTTGGCTCGAGCACTACCCCGAAGCCGTACCGCATACTATTGACATTCCAAACATTGCCATCTATGAAATTCTAGAACAAAGCGCAAAAGAGTTTCCAAACAACACTGTTTTAGAATTTTTAGGTTTTGAAATGACTTATGGCGAGCTTCAAGAAGCAGTAAATCAATTTGCAGCTTCACTACAAGCTTCAGGTGTAAAGGCTGGCGATAGAGTTGCACTTATGTTACCCAATTGCCCACAAACCGTGATTAGCTTTTTTGCAATCAATAAGCTTGGCGCAGTTGTTGTGAACATCAATCCACTCTACAAAGGTCGCTACCTTAAACATTTACTGAATGATTCAGGTGCTAAAACACTCATTATTATAGATAGAGTTTTAGATGCTTATGAAGAGATTGCAACTGATGTTGACCTGAGCCAAGTTATCATTACT
This sequence comes from uncultured Deinococcales bacterium, assembly GCA_938038395.1. Classification (GTDB taxonomy): domain Bacteria; phylum Deinococcota; class Deinococci; order Deinococcales; family Trueperaceae; genus CALGZD01. Next base: position 7,142 of record CALHRJ010000513.1, read on the forward strand.
CAAATTCATGACTATCTTCCAACAGTCAAAAAACTACTCTACCCACTAGTTGCAAGAATCAAAAAAGAGTGGGTTACAGTAGTTCAAAAGCCTAACTACAAAAAATTTAATGATTTTGCACAAGGCAACGGTAGTCTAGAAACAGGTCAAGCAAAATCAGAAGAGCTTGCACTTCTCCAATACACAGGCGGCACAACAGGGCTTCCAAAAGGAGCAATGCTCTCAAACCGAAACATTGTGGCAAATGTCAATCAAATTCGTGCATGGGACCCAGAAGGCGAAATTGCTAATGAAGTTTCTGTGCTTGTCATTCCGTTTTTCCATGTCTATGGCATGACTGTGGGTATGATTTACAACATGCTTGTTGCTGGCAAGATGATTCTGCTACCTCGTTTTGAAACAGAGCAGGTTATGCAAGCCATTCAAAAGCATCGCCCAACACTTTTCCCAGGTATTCCAACCATGTACGTCGCCATTAATAATCATCCAAAAGTATCTAACTTCGACCTAAGTAGCATTAGAACCTGCTTATCTGGTGCGGCAGCCTTACCACCAGAAGTAAAGCGCAAGTTTGAATCTCTAACAGGTAGTAAAGTTTGCGAGGGCTATGGTTTAACTGAGACAAGCCCCGTATCTACAAGTAACACACCTATTGGTGAACAACTTGCTGGTTCTATTGGCATGCCTATTTCGAATGTCAATGTAAAAATCATTGACGAAAACTGGAAAGAGTTACCTGTAGGCGAAATTGGTGAGCTTGTCATCCAAGGTCCGAATGTAATGATGGGCTATTGGCAAAACGAAGAAGCAACCGCTAAATCCATTCAAAACAACTGGTTTGCTACGGGCGATATGGCACGTATGGATGAAAACGGCTTTTTCTATATCGCTGATCGTAAGAAAGATATGATTATTGCAGGTGGTTACAATATCTACCCACGTGAAGTTGAAGATGTTCTTTACGAGCACCCAGCAGTACAAGAAGTTGCAGTAATTGGCGTTGCAGATGAATACCGTGGTGAAACTGTTAAGGCATTTATTATTCTTAAAGAAGATGTCACCGTTAACGAAGAAGAACTGTCTGCCTTTTGCAAGGAAAATATGGCGTCATACAAAACACCAAAACTCTTTGAATTTCGTGATGAATTGCCAAAGAGCTTAGTTGGTAAGATTTTAAGACGAGAACTTGTTGAAGAAGAAAAGGCAAAGGCTGCTGCGAACAAAGCATAAGAGCTACATCAAATAGGTCAATTTTAAGACAGAATTTTTCTATTTGATAAACAACTATAAGACTAAGGTTGGCTTACTTCCAGTTCTGACATGCAACTGGCGGAGGTCAGCCTTTTTATTGTTAGCTAGCATTATCTCCCCTCTTTGGAAAAGTAGGGCTAGGGGGATTTCGCTTTTGATGTTTCTTTTTCAGCAATGAGTCATCTCAGGAACTGGATGTTTAGAACGTTTTCAACAATCCTCCCGCTCACTGCGTTCGCTGCCCTCCTTAATAAATAGGGCTCTAAAATCTACCAAAAGGTATAGTTCTTAACGAATTTGTAACAACATAAATGCAACCATAGCCTTGTGATTGCAATTATTGGAGCAGGGGCAGCAGGTTTAGCAACTGCCTTTCACCTACAAAAATTAGGTTTGCCATTTACACTATTTGAAAAAGATAGTGCAGGGTCGACATGGGGCAATCACTATCATGGTTTAAAACTACATAGTCTTAAACAAGTTTCAGCTTTGCCAGGTTTGGCTATGCCAGCCGATTATCCACCCTTTCCCTCTGGTCCACAAATGAAAGCTTATTTGGATAGCTACGCTAAACATTTTGACTTTCCAATAGAATATTGTGAAATTACTGGGCTTAGCTTTGATGAAGCGCAAAAGAGTTGGCATTTGGAAAGTATCTC
>CALHRJ010000514.1 GCA_938038395.1 uncultured Deinococcales bacterium
TTTACCAGAAGCCAGTTCGTAAAAATACTTTGAATTCTCTGCTTGTTCTTCTGGTAACATACCGCCTTCGCCAGAGCAGATGCCTGTGCCAGCCATTTCCGCTCCCATAGCTAAAGAGGTTTTTGCTTCCTCGCTAAGTGCACCGTAGCTCATATCACTGACAAATATTGGAATATCTAGTTTTAAAGGTTTTTTGGCATTTGGTCCAATAACGATACTAGTAGACACATCTGCATCATCTGCTAACGGACGTTTAGCTAACTGTCCTGTTAGGAGCTGAATGTCATCCCAACGTGGTAATTCTGTTAGTGCAACTCCCATGGCTGAAGTCTGCCCGTGGTGTCCCCAACGATTCAAACCGTTTTTAGCCAGATGTTGGATGTAACCATTGACAGGTTCTTCTGGCGTACCGTGTATGTCTGTATAGAGTCCTAAGTATGCGTTGCGATTGTAGGGCTGCGGATGAATTTCTGCCCAGCCTGCAACCTGTTCATCATCTACAAAAACAGCATCTTCAGATTCATCAACCCAGGCATCAAACTTTTGTAAAGCCTCTGAATTGTTATACTCACTCACACCTGTATCTACACGGTAGTCCCAATCATGCAAACCACAAATAAGATTATCGCCACGCATAAAACCATCAGATAAAAGCGCACCTCTATGCAAACAGCGACCATACAATACAGAAACTTTATCATCGTATCGAATGACGACTAAGTCAACTTCACCAACAAGTGCATAGCTCGGTTTTCTATCTTCAAGGTCACTCCAAACTGCAACCTTCGTTCCTGAACGCTCCTCTGAAATATTGGTCATTAGTTTTTCCTCCAAATAATTTAAATAGCTGTAGGGCTCTTTAGTACTGCATGAAATAAGTAAATTGATGTTTCCTAATAGCTTATACCTTAAGGTTTGGCATTTAGAGTTTACAGAATACAAACCAAATTAGAGAATACTAAATAATTTATGTAAAGTACCAAGGCAAAGCTATGTTCAACTATTTTTGAATTTATAATCTTGTCAAATATTCAGTCTTGTAAGGGGGTAGTGTTCAATCAGATAATGTAATTTAATTTTGTGCACGTACTTAACAGTTACTATTTTGAATCTACGAGTATATTTTATGAAAATTGGTACTTTTCTGAGCTGTGTTTTTTAAATTGTGCAGGTGTTGTTCCAACTTCACGTTTAAAAAAACGCCCAAAGTACGCTGGATCATCAAACTCGAGCTTATAACCAACCTCAGCCACCGATAAATTTGTGTGTGTTAGCAAACGTTTGGCTTCTAAAACAACTTCATTGCGGATTAACTGTCCGGGGGCTAGTCCTGTGGTTTCTTTAACAATATTATGCAAAGAGGTTGTGCTCATAAGCATTTTTTCAGCATAGAATTCAACCGCTCTTTCATTTACAAAATGCAATGAAAGTAACCTTTTGAATTTGCGGGTCTGAGTAAAATTATTGATGGTTTGGTTAGGGTGGAATTCCTCATAGTGCCTTTGAATTTCAGCCAAAAAGATATGTAAGTAAGCTCTTAAAACACTTGCTTGCGCCAATTGAGGATGTTGATATTCGTAAGTTATTTGCTGCAGAAGCTCTGCTAAACGTCCTTTTTTTGTTGTAGCTAACTTGAGCATTGGCGTTGATGATACGCTGTGAAAAAAGGATAAAGCATTGACAAAGTTTTGCTTGTCTGAACCAAGCATTAAAAACTCTTCTGTGAAAACGAGGGCACGACCATCGATTTTTTCTTTTATATTCCAAAAATGTATTTGATTAGGAGAAACAAAATAAAGATTGTAAGGCTCAATTTCATAATCTTCAAAATCTATAAAATGTATACCCTTACCACTAGTTATATAGTGAATTTCAAAAAAGTCATGTCTGTGCGGTTGAGGTTCGCGAGTACACGGATCTTCATAATCGCTCATTCCAAAAGGAAAGGGTAGACCGGTGACGTCTGAATCTAACTTGTGTAATGGGATTTCCGAAGAAGTATCTATCATTATAAGGTGCAATCTTTTTACTGAACTATCATCAAAAAGCTCGTTTAGGATATAGCGAAGGAAAGTAAATTTAAAGAACATATCACTAACAAAACTGGTACTTTTCTAAAGTATATATTTAAAGTATTTCTACAGATTTTCTGCGACAGCAGTTAATAAACAAGCAGAGTACAAGTAAAAATGGATGCTCTCAGAATGATGTAACGTTTCATAAGCATTCCACAAAATGAAAGCTGTGTTTATCGTTTCCTCTATTTGAGTGCCTCAAGTCTTCACTAGAGTATTTAGGAAAACCTGAGGTACAAACCCCAACTAACAAACTTTATATCTCAGCAACTTGAAGTGTAGCTTTGTTATTTTTTCTTACAATCCTAAAAACAGCTATAAATGCCAATACCTCAATCGTAACAATAACAACATGAATCCAGAAGTCAGCAGTTGGAGATGCAGGTGCATTTGCCACTGGGAATAGCGGATCAATTATCATCTCCTGACCTTCACGAAGAATATTCATGAATAATACGACAAGGTACTGCTGTGGGTTTTGCGTAATTAGAACAAATATCGCTCCAGCAGCCATTACAAAGGTTCTTGCACCCATTTCATAGATAAGATTTAACATAGGAGTGCTGTCAACGGTTATACCAGCATTTAAAAGCATCTGATGATTAAAGAAATACATATATACTTGTCCTATCATAATTAGGACTAGAATTATTTGAACTATATTTACCCAAATTGGAATCTTTGTATTCAAGTTCTTAAACATACTATATTTACCCTCAATTTCATTTTGCGTTACCTATATTGAGTTACAAAGTCGAAAAATAGGTTTAACTATCCTAATATCTAAAGGAAATATGACATTCTGTAGGAGTTTAGTATTTAGTCGATATAATAATGCAACTTAATATTGTACACCCACTAAACAAAAGCTGTAATTTAGTCAAGCCTGATGTGTATGAATGCTCCGAGACTTAGAATTGCCTCGGAGCTATATATTTTCATTTACTAGAAATACAAGAGTAAAGTAATTAGTAAATGGTGTAACCCATCATGAGTTGTAAAGCAACTGCTGCGGAATTCATACCCATCCAATCATCATAACCTGCCCAATGTGAATATTGCGGTAGCTGAACGCCAAATGCTGCCATAAAATTACCAGATGCAAAACCCTGCTTAACACCTGCTATAAGGTCAGCAAGGAACTGACGTTGCAAGTCTACATTTTCTTTTGTACCTACAGGTGAACCATCTGGGAAACCAGTATGTGCAAACAAAGCGAAGTCGTAATCTAGTAAAAGCATCTGTTCTAAAGTATGTAGCCAACCTTCAAACTCGAAGTCTGGCATGTGCATAAAACCGACGCGAGTTGGAACAACTAAATCAGCCGTAAACATTACACGATCTTCAGAAACAGTAAAGACTGTCATACCTTTACCATGACTTGGACCAAAATGATGAAACTCAAAAGTTTTGTTTCCGATTCTCATATTCGAGTAACTGCCCGTCCAAGCTAAATCAGGAGCTGGCACTGAAGGATTTGGTTTTAGGTGGGCTGCATTTTCAGAATGAGCCATAATCTCTGCACCCTGATTTTTAAAGATATTGCCACCTGCAATGTGATCCCAGTGGTTGTGACTATAGAAGACATACTTTACTGGTTGATTTGTGATTGTTTTTATTTGTGCATCAAGTTCTCGCGCTTGAAAGTCATTCACAGGATCAATAACTACAACACCATCACCTGTGATAACAAACATACTGTAAGCTTCTTGTCCATACAAATATACATCTGGGGTCACTTGTATGAGACGGTTAGAAAAGCCAAACTGTAGTACAAAGAATATAACTCCAAAAATAAGAGTTTTTACAAAAGCATTTTTGTTAAACATAAATCCCTTTCTTACCTCAAAAATACGAGTAGTTTGCAAATCTACTTTAGAGCGTCATGACTACTAAAAATTAAATCAGAAAAAGTGAACTTTTAGAATGGGAAAAACAACGTAGGTTTTGTGATTTTTTACGAGTTGTTTTGACCTTCGGTTAAAAGTATTTAGTTCCCTAGGGCGGTATCTATTCAATGAACTATGTTAGTTGGAAACTGAGGCCGCCGTTTCTTTATCATCTCTTGTTATCATTTTCCAAAGTATCCAGACGCAAATTGCTTGAGGAATTGTAAACAATGGTAGGAATGTTAAACCAGCAAAAAACTCACCAGCAAGATATGAGTTCAACATATCTCCAAGGTCCACAACAAATCGAAGTACAAAACCTGCAAACAGTAATGTCTTATCTCTTCTTAACAACGCAATAAGAAAAACGACAAAGATAGCAATGTTACGACCACCTGCAAACCAGCTAAGGTCATTTTGGATAGTCGGGTTGGAATTTATGTAGAACATTATTCCAAAGCCGAGGGTCGCTAAAGCATTAAAAATTCCGTAATAGTATATCCATCTCGGAATTGAATTTAGTTTATTCATTGTGATAAGCCCTTGAAATTTCAAAACTATCTTCAAACCAATTCCAAAGAATAACTTGACCATCTTTAACTTTTACGCGTAACGCCCATGTAAATTCTTTTGTTTCTAGATTGGTTTTAGTTGTACGGCCGATCATTTTACCAAAAAATGCAGCAGTATCTTCATTAGCAAAACCGTCTTCAGACTCCCACATCAGTGTTTGAAAATGTTCTCCAAAAACTGGTAGAAAATCTTCCAGGATTGTTTGTCTACCTTTCCAAGGGCCAATCCATGGCAACCTAGTATCGCCTTCATTTTGCCAAACCATGTCTTCATGCATAAGACCTACCATGGTTTCCATATCACCACTGGTCATGGCTTCCATAAAAGCCATTGCGGTTTCCATAGTTTTCCCAGTCTCAGTTTTATCAGATCTTTCAGCCATACAAGCATCCACTCCTAAATATAGTTAAAA
>CALHRJ010000515.1 GCA_938038395.1 uncultured Deinococcales bacterium
CGGAAATTGAAAATCAAGGTATTGTAGATGGCGATAATTTTGAAGCAGTGAGCTCGGATGATCCTGATACAACTGCTGCCAACGATAGTACAAAGACACCCGTAAGCGATCCTAAGATTGGGATTGCAAAGGAATTGGTTAGCAATACTACTAATGCAAATGGTAGTTATACAGTTGAATATAATATCCTAGTTGAGAATTTAGGTAATTCACCATTAAGCGCATTGCAAATCACTGATGATTTAGGGGCAACCTTTTCAGGTGCAACCTCAATTATTGTTGATGCAATAACAAGCGCTGATCTTGATGAAAATATTGCTTACACAGGCTTGAATACAGGAACGAATTTGCTAACAGCTTCTGATACATTGGCCGTTGGCGCAACAGGCACTGTGAGCATTACAGTAACAGTAACGCTACCAGACACTGCAATTTTGGGTGTATATAATAACTCTGCAATTGTAAGTGGTACGAGTCCTTTAGCTATCGTAGTTTCAGATACTTCTCAAAACGGTACGAGTGTAGATTCTGATAGTGATGGCGATGCTTACGATAATAATGAGCCAACACCAGTTACGTTTAGTGCTTTAGATACCGCATCACTAGGCAATAGAGTCTGGAAAGATACTGATGAGAACGGAATCCAAGATACGGGCGAAGTAGGCGTCGATGGTGTTACAGTCGAACTCTATCTAGATGCTAACAACGACGGCACTGCTGATAGTGGAACACCATTACAGACAGATGTTACAGCTTCAGGTGGTATATATGGCTTTACTGGTCTTGATACAACCTCAAACTATGTCTTGCGTTTTGTACCAATGGTGAGTATGCCATTTACAAGTATAGACCAAGGTGGCGACGACACACTTGATAGTGATGTAAATGCTAACGGTTATACAGGTACAATAGATTTAGCAGCTGGTGAGAATAACGTTGATTATGACGCTGGTATGACAGATTTAGCTACAGCGTCACTAGGCAATAGAGTCTGGAAAGATGCAAATGATAACGGCATCCAAGATACAGGCGAAGTTGGACAGAGTGGTGTCACAGTTGAGCTGTATATAGATGCGGATGCAGACGGTACAGCAGACACAGCTACACCGTTAGCAACAGATGAAACAAATGCTAATGGTATTTATGGATTTACGAATCTAGATTCAACACAGAATTATGTTTTGAGATTTGTACCGATGGCGTCAATGCCATTTACAGATAATCAAGATGTAGGTAGTGATGCTTTAGATAGTGATGTGGATTCAACAGGCTTAACAGGAACAATAGACTTAGATCCTGGTGAGACTAACAATACTTACGATGCAGGTATGATTGACGCAGATACAGTTGTTACGATTACAAAGGTTGACGCCATTGTAGCTAACACAGGTAGTTCTGCACTCGAGCCTGACGAAGTAGTTCGCTACACCGTAGTGATTGATAACACCACGGCAGTAGATGCTCATAATGCAGTCTTTGCAGACACATTAGATGAAAATACGAGTTTAGTTGTTGGTACAGTAACAACTAGCCAAGGTACTGTTACTACAGGTAACACTACAGGTGATACAACTATTTTTGTCACCATAGGTGACATCGTAGATGGTTCGCCTGTAACAATTACCTTTGATGCACAACTTAACAACCCAATTGCAGCTTCTGTAACAGAAATTGCAAACCAAGGTAGTGTTGATGGAACGAATTTTGGACCAGTTAATTCAGATGATCCTGATACAACTGATGCGAATGATAGCACTAACACACCTGTAAGCGACCCTAAGATTGGTATTGCAAAGGATCTAGTTAGTAGTACAACGAATGCAAACGGTACCTTTACAGTTGAATACGATTTACTTGTTGCAAACTTAGGTAACTCTGCACTGAGTTCACTACAAATTACTGATGATTTAGGATCTGCTTTCCCAGGTGCAACCTCAATAGTGGTTGATGCAATATCAAGTAGTGATTTGGATGAAAATACTGCTTTCACAGGTTTAACCACAGCAACAAACTTGCTAACAGCTTCTGATACATTGGCTGTTGGCGCAACAGGCACTGTGAGTATTACCGTAACAGTAACGCTACCTGACAATGCAATTTTAGGTGTATATAATAACTCTGCAATTGTAAGTGGTACCAGTCCTTTAGGTATCGTAATCTCAGATACCTCTCAAAACGGTACGAGTGTAGACTCTGATAGTGATGGCGATGCTTACGATAATAATGAGCCAACACCAGTCACCTTTAGTGCTTTAGACACTGCGACACTTGGCAACAAAGTCTGGAAAGATACAAATGAAAACGGTATCCAAGATTCAGGTGAAGTTGGACAAGATGGCGTTACAGTTGAGCTCTATCTAGACGCTAACAACGATGGCACTGCCGATAACGCAACACCATTACAAACTGCTGTTACAGCGTCAGGTGGTATGTATAGCTTTACTGGTCTTGATACAACCTCAAACTATGTACTTCGTTTTGTACCTATGGCGAGTATGCCATTTACAAGTCAAAACCAAGGTAGTGATGACACTGTTGATAGTGACGTAAACGCTGACGGTTATACTGGCACGATTGATTTAGCTGCTGGTGCAACTAACCTTGACTATGACGCTGGTATGATAGATGCGGATACAGTCGTCACAATTACTAAGACAGATAGTTTAAATACCTCTGTTGATGCTGGTGATACAATTACCTATACGGTGGTATTGACGAATACAACTGCGATAGATGCACACGGTGCAATCTTCACAGATACACCTGATGCAAATACAGCGCTTGTAGTAGGTACAGTTTCTACAACACAGGGAACTGTAAGTACAGGTAACACAGCAGGTGAAACAACAGTTGAAGTTGATATTGGTACAATAGCTCAAGGCACACCAGTCACGATTACCTTTGATGTTGTCGTGGATGACCCACTTGCTAGTGATGTTAGCCAGATTTCTAACCAAGGTACTGTTGATGGCGATAATTTTGGACCAGTCAGTTCAGATGATCCAGATGATGCTACAGGCACAACAGATCCAACCGTCACACCTATAACAGCAGTGGACGTAGATACTACAGTTGTAGCTAACAAAATCTATGTTATTCGCGATGCAGATACAGGTGTAAGTAATTTGCTCGAGCCTGAAGAAATAATTGGCTATGCTGTTCAAATTACAAATACAGGTAGTGCTATTGCTAAAGATGTTGTCTTTACAGATACACCAGATAGTAATACAACGTTACAGAATTCAGTACTGACTGACCAAGGTGTTGTAAATATTGGTAATACTCTAGGTGATACCACTATTGAGGTTGACATTGGTGATATTGTTCCAGGTGAAACGGTAACAATTCAGTTCAATGCTCAATTGAATAACCCTATACCAGCAACAGTTGCTGAAATTCTTAACCAAGGTATAGTTGACGGTAGCAATATTCCTGAAACACCTACCGATGATCCAACGACAACAACTGCAAGTGATCCAACTGCGACACCTGTAAGTGATCCACGTATTGGATTAGCTAAGGCTGTTGTAGGTACACCTACTGCAAATGCAGATGGAAGTCATACTGTTGTTTATGCAATGACGGTTAGCAATATGGGTAATCGCCCACTCAATAGCATACAAGTCACTGATGATTTAGGCTCAACCTTTATTGGTGGACCATCAATCGTTAGTGCTAGTGTAAGTAGTACAGAGTTAACGGTTAACGAAAACTATAATGGTTTAGCAGAGAGAAACTTACTTGCAGGAAGCGATAGTTTAGCTGTAGGTGCAAGTGCATCTCTCACACTGACTGTTAACGTTCAACTCAACGCTGGTGAGCTTGGTGCTTATAACAATAGTGCTATTACAAGTGGTACTTCACCTGAGAGTGTAACTGTTTCGGATACCTCTCAAGACGGTGAAAGTGTTGATCCAGATAACAACGGTAATCCGTATGACAACAATGAAGCAACACCTGTAACATTCCCAGCGCAGCAAGTTGCAACTACAAGTATTGCGCTTGCGAAAGCTGCGACACTAACACAAGATACTGGTAATGGCGAAGCTGTATACAGAATTGTCTATGACTTTATTGTTACCAATACAAGTGCTGTAGATGTAACAAGTGTTCAAGTAACCGATGATCTTGTAAGAATGGCTAATGGCCTAACGTATAGTGTCATAGGTACAAGCTCGAGCCAGAACTTAAGCGTCAACCCTGATTTTAATGGTGATAGTGATAAGAATCTTCTGACAGGCAACGACACGCTCGCTGCAGGTATCAGTGGAACAATTAAGCTAGAGCTTTCTATAACAGGGGCGCAAGTAACGGAAGAAAAAGCACTAGTCAATACAGCTATCGTTTCAGCAGTTGCTCTTGATGACGAAGTAAGTGATACATCGCAGAATGGTACAAATCCTGACCCAGAAGGCAATGGTGCAGGCGATAACAGTGATCCGACTATTGTGAGGCTCGAGCCAATTACAACTCCGACTACACCAACAACAGAACAGCCAGTTCGTGTACAAAAAGTTGTGCTTACAACGACTTATCAAATCGGTACTGCAATTACTTACCGCATTACACTTCTAAACGATAGTACAAGTGGTTCAGCAATTACCAGCATTACAGATACACCAGATAAATTCCTAAGGTATATTCCAAATAGTACCGAAGTTAGAAGATCGGGCGTAACTGAGGTTGAGAGCATTGAACCTGTTGTTTCGGATGGTGTGCTGAAGTGGGATGATGTTGTTGTAGCGCAAGCAGCTGCAAACAATACTGGCGCAGTTGACAGCGGACAAGTAGAGATCACCTATAAGATGCGTGTTCTTCCTGGTGCTTCTGGCAAATTGCGTAATTCTGCAACCGTTGTAAACAATGGTGTTACTTCAGAACCAGCAGTTAATGTAAATGCAGATATTCTACCAGGCGGTACTGGCCCATTCTCTGGCTTACCAATTGGAACAGTCATTGGACGTGTATTTGCAGATGTTGATGGCGACAGAATGTACACCGTAGGTGTGGATACACCTATTGCTGGTGCCCGCATGATTCTATGTAATGGTTGGCAAGTCCGAACTGATATTGAAGGTAACTACACTTTCAGAGATGTGCCACAAGGTACGGATTGTGTTCAACTAGATAAGCACTCTATTCCTTATGAAGTTGATAAAGGCAATCTAAGTTCAGGCAGTGGCTATGTACAAATGATGCAAAGCTTTGGTGTTAGTACGAATAACTTTGTTCTTAAAGTTGGTACTGGCGAAGTTAAGGCAATTCGTGAGACTACTGTTGTTTATGGACCAGTGACTGTTCTTAAGCGACACATTCCATTAGAAAATGGCAATGTCCGCGTTGAGCTTGCAGTTGAGGTAAGCGAAACACTACCGTATGGCATTATCATTACGGATAGAATTCCTAATCCTGAACAGCCAAATGTGTTTGAGCTTTCTACAACGACAGAATATGAACTAGATCTAGAAGCGAAGCACTACGACTTTAACTATGAATTACCAGCAGGTTCACCAATGACCGATTTAGAATTGGCACCTAAGCAGTAATAAGTAGTACGAAGTAATAGATAGGAACTAAAGTTTTAAAGCTAAAGAGAGGCACCAATCGGTGTCTCTCTTTTTTGTTTTGGTATTTAGCATGAAAGATATGGTATTTTTCAATACATGATTCAACCTATACATCAAAAATACGCGGAACTACTGGTTAACTACTCAACAGAAGTTCAAGAGGGGGATATCGTTTCTTTGAACATTGAGACGCCTGCACTCCCGATGGCTCGAGCCTTATTCCAAGAAGTCCTCAAAGTGGGTGGACGTCCTGTTTTGCGACTGACGTATCCAGAGATGATGGCTGATTTGATGAATTATGCCTCAGATGAATATTTCGCAGCAGAGCCAACCTTTGAACTCAACGAAATTGAACAAGTTGATGCATGGATACGAATTAATGCACCTATCAATAACAAATCACTTCAAGGCTCAGATAAGTCACGTATGAGTGATTACATGAAGCAGATGCGTCCGTTTCAAAACCATCGTATAAATCAAACACGCTGGTGTGGCACTTTGTTTCCAACTAATGCAGGCGCACAAGATGCAGGTATGAGCTTAGATGATTACGAAAAGTTTGTTTATAATGCTATGTTTTTGTTCGATGATGATCCTGTCGCAAAGTGGCAAGAAATAGCCGATTTTCAAGCTACACTGATTGAGCGTTTAACTCCAGCTAAAGAAGTTCATATCCAAGCTGAAGGTACGGACTTAATAATGCAAGTTGCTGATAGAGTTTGGGTGAATAGTGCAGGTAAGAAAAACATGCCTTCAGGAGAAGTTTTTACTGGACCAATAGAGTCTAGCGCAACTGGTGTAATCACGTTTGATATACCGAGCAGTGTTAAAGGTGGAATAGAAGTAGATAATATAGTGGTCACTTTTGAAGAGGGTAAAGCTGTCAAAGCTGAATCAGCCAAAGGCAATGACTTTTTACAAGCACAGCTAGAAACTGATCCTGGTGCAAGATTCTTAGGTGAATTAGGTATCGGAACAAATTTCAATATTCAGCAGCCTACTAAGAGCATTCTTTATGATGAAAAAATTGGTGGCACAATTCATCTTGCTTTAGGACAGTCTTATCCAGAAACAGGCGGCACCAATGAATCTGCAATTCACTGGGATATGATTTGTGATTTAAGGAAGGGTGGCAGTATTCACCTAGATGGAGAATTGTTTCAGGAAAATGGTCAGTTTAAACTATAGGTGTAATTAGTAAGCAATAGAACGAAACAACGGATTTTTCAGAAGTAAAAGTATGGGCAACAGAATTTTGTTAAAGTTGCACTCTAAGTGCCCATTACTTTAAGTGCCCATTACTTTGTGAAATTTGCTAAAAAGGGTCAGATGCAATCTATTGAACTCATTCGTAATAATTTAATTAAGAGCGAAAACATAGTGCTGTCTCGCATTGAAGATATGCGAGAACACTGTCTTGTATTTCCAACACCTAAAGGTGGCTGCCATACACTCTGGGTACTTGGGCATTTAGCCTATATTGAGGCACTTGTTATTCAAGAATTTATGCTTGGAGAACAAAACTCACTCATTGAGTGGAAAGAGCTTTTTGATGGTGACGAAATCTTGGAAGATGCTAGGCAGTATCCGCATTTTGACCAAGTGCTAATGAAGTGTCGAGAAATGCGTAAGGCAACACTTCAACTTATTGACTCATTGACAGAAAATGATTTGGATAAAATAGGTGATAAAGTGCCAAAAGAGGCTGAAGACCTTTTTGGTACTTACCGTCTTTGTTTACAGTTTGTTGCAGATCATTGGTATATGCATAGAGGTCAACTAGCAGATTCACGCAGAGCTGCTGGTCTAGACCGTATGTGGTTTTAACCATAGAACTTATTAAGAGTCTGTGTTTGTACTAACTTCAAACGAACTTTTTAAGGATTTGTCACTCTTGAGGTATCACATTAAGCACAAAAAGTAAGTTGACACGATACTTGTAGATTTAGAAAATTGGTGATTACCCAAACCCACTGACATCTCTAATACCAAAATGAATCAAGAATGTCATAATGTTCTATATATTCATAGGTCAGGAAGTGCTTATCTTTTGGTTCTTTTGACGATATAGACAAC
>CALHRJ010000516.1 GCA_938038395.1 uncultured Deinococcales bacterium
CACCACATTCAACCTCTGAACAATTATTAAGAGCGGCTCAGCCCGAACAGGCAATTTTATCTTATGGGCGCAATACTTACGGACATCCTAGTCGTGAAGTTATTAATAGATTAGAAAGTTTTAATGTAATTATTCAAGCCACGCATGAGCAAGGTGCGATTAGAATTCCAGTGCGCTAAAGTTGTATTGATTCTGTAATTAACAAACTATTTAGATTATAGAGGAGGTTGTTAGGTACCGAAATTACAAAAAAGATATCAATAGCTGACATATGCCTAAAATAATTACGGAAGTATATAGTCTTTATATTTTTGTTGGATTAATTGGCAATTTCACGAAGCGTTACACCATGCACACGGCATCTTTTCTTATGCACACCTTGCTCGCCAATTAACTGCTTTTGGAGTTAATCGTACGAGTGCTTAATAATGAACTTACAGGATGATGAATTCCTCGACGCTTGCTTTGATTTAGGTATTTAGAATCAATGTGACTCTAAGTCACAAGATTTCCCATCGATACATCGTCAGCTTGCTGCGATGGTGTTCATTAATAAAAAAATTACAAAAAAATAGTGTGTTGACTAAAAAAGTTCAACACACACATTTTTTGTGCCCTACTCGGAGAAGAGTATGTAACAGGGATGAGTTTTTAACTCACGACTAATAGTATAACCGCTTTTGTTTTATTACAATTATGACTATAACTGTAGTTTGAGAGTACAAACCTAGACTAATCCTGCTTAGAAACTTTATTGACCGTTTTTACGTAAACTCCAGTAGCTATAAAGCCAATAAAGTAAAGCACTATAGAAAGCGCTACAAGTAAAAACAGTGTTTGCAATGGTATAGAAATAAAATAGGCAAAAACACAAAGCCATACAGAAACTGCCAGAATAACTGCAACAGCAATTGTAGAAGCGATAGAAGCAATTTTAGTGTCTCTTATGAGCTTTGAAGGATTATCACTAATATCTTTATTAGGTCTTTGCCATAGTGAGGCTATCAGCAATGCACTAGGCAATAAGAAGATCATGACTGCAAACAGCATTATTAAGCTGACATTATTAGTTTGAATAAGGTCTTGGGTTACAGGACTAGTGTTTGTTGTGACTAAAGTTCGTGAAAGAATAGCTAGTATAAGTGCTAAAACGATTGATAGTGCCGCCTGAACACCAAAACAAATCATATAGATTAAGTGAAGTGCTGAGCGAGTTTGTTGATCTGTTGGTGTATCAGTCAGCAAAAAATGTTTAAGGCTTCCAAGAACGTTAGTTAACACAGCTTATATTGTAGTGCTTTGTAAGCTTAGTAGCAATTGACTTGTAGGCTGATTTGATATTATAGAAGCATTCTAAGGGTTGTGTTTAGGATTGCGTTTTGAACAATCTAGGCTTTGAATGAATTTATTATTGACTATTTATCTAAGACTATGGTCGTATGTATCAATAAAAGTTTAAGCTATGCTAAACTTAAGTGCTAAGCGCACAACCCCTTTTACGAAATGGTAAAAGAATTGAAGGAGTATTAATTATGGCATTTTCACTACCAAATCTACCTTATGCAGAAGACGCATTAGAACCACATATTGATGCACGTACTATGGGCATCCACCATGGTAAGCACCACGCTGGTTACACAACTAAGTTAAATGCAGCACTTGAAGGTCATGATGACCTAGCAGCATTGAGCATCGAAGAACTACTTGGCAAGCTTGATAGCTTACCAGACGCAATCAAAGGTGCTGTACAAAACAACGGTGGCGGTTATGCAAACCACTGTTTATTTTGGGAAGTAATGAGCCCAGATGGTGGCGGCGCACCAAGTGGTGACCTTGCTGCTGCGATCGACAGTGACCTTGGTGGTCTTGATGCTTTTAAAGAAGCATTTGCAAATGCTGCTGGTACTCGTTTTGGCTCTGGCTGGGCTTGGTTAAGTGTTCACAATGGCAAGCTTGAAGTATCTTCAACCCCAAACCAAGACTCTCCACTTATGGCTGGCAACACACCAATTTTAGGTCTTGATGTTTGGGAGCATGCTTATTACTTGAACTATCAAAACCGTCGTCCAGACTATGTTGGTGCGTTTTGGAACGTTGTTAACTGGGATAAAGTTGCTGAGCTTTACGCGGCTGCTAAGTAGGTTTTAAGTTCTACAAGTTTTAAAAACTTTGAATTGATTGGCTGGGAGTATTTTGCTTCCAGCTTTTTTACTAGAAATTTTCCTGTGTAGTAAAATACTAAGATATAGACACTATGTCACAAGTAGACTTGGACTTTATTGTATGAATCCTCAACATAGTATTAGGCTTTACCTCAACAAAAGGCAAGCTAAAAAATCTTTATTCTTCTCCATTTTGTTGTTGGTTGGTTTTACTTTTATGAGTTTCCCTTCGGAAAACTTTATTATCCGACAGTTAACTATGATTGCAGCTGTATACTATCTGATTTCTAGTGTCTTTCAATTAAGGCAATTGCTCACTATTTCCAAACCACTTATTGAAATTAATGCTCAAGGCATTTATGAACGGACAACAATTGCAGGGCTAAATAAGATTATGTGGAGTGAAATCGAAGCTATAACAATCTCTGGACGAAAACAACTATGGGCTAATGTTATTCTGTTCCATCCACAACAATTTATTCAAAAACAACCTTCACTCATTGCAAGATTATCTATGCGCTACTTAAAGTCTGGTAGTTTCTTTGGAAATGCCACCAATACTCCTATAAAAATTAGCCTTGAAAATATATCTATACCTAGTCAGAATGCTGTTGACCTAATTGAAAGTCATTTTAGTCACTATGGTAAGAAATAAATTTAGGGTGTTGTAAATGTTAATCTTCAGTTCTAAACGATGGGTGCCAACCTGTTAGTTTGCGCTCGAGCCAACTAACTATCCCATACAAACTTATACTCACAACACTAGACACAAAAATAGCAGCAAAAACCAAATCATATGCACCCTGCCGAGCAGATAAACTAATTCTTTGACCTAAACCTCGTGGTGGTCCAGGAATAAGAAACTCAGCCACAATCACACTAATAACTGATATAACTACCGCAAGTTTAAGTGCATTAAATATATAAGGCAGTGCATTGGGTAAACGAAGTTTAAAGAAGATTTCTCTAGGTTTTGCAGCGTAGGCTTGAAGTAGCTCGAGCTTCATCTGATCTACCGACACAAGCCCCTGTACTGTATTCAGCAAGACTGGAAAAAAGGTCACGATCACCACAACCGCTGCTTTGGACTCCCAATCAACCCCAAAAGCACGACCCAAAACAGGTGCAAGACCCACAATAGGCACAGCGCCAAAAGCTGCTGCTAAAGGTAAAAAACCACGTTGTAAAAATACGCTAAATGCAATAGCAATACCTGCTAGAAAACCAGTTAATACACCAACCACAAGTCCAAATAGAACTTCTTTAACAAAAGTTGTGTAACTATCATTGATAAGCACAGGAAATGCTGAACGCAATTGTGTATAAACATCACTTACGGCTGGAAAAATACCTTTTGGAATTTGATTACCAACCACTAAACCTTGCCATAAAAGTAGAAAAAGCATTGGCAAAACACTTAATAGTGTAACTCTTGCCACTAGTTGACCTAAACGATTGAGGCTTTCTTCTTTTAAGGCTATATGACCAACAGCTGCAAAGCTACAGAGTAGACTTGCAAAGAGCAGGAGCCAATAGCCTGTTTGACCTGTCGCATCATTTAGAGCTGTAACTGTAAAAAAGGAGCACGCTAGTGCAGTAAAAAGTAGTAAGTAATTTGACAAAAGTTTAGCTATAAATGCAAATGCTAACATGGCAATACTTATCCAAATTAAATAAGAAGGACTAGTTGCCTCAGTTGAATAAGGCAAAAATGTGCCAACAAGACACAGAATCGCTGTTAGCAATGTGAACCAATTTGCTTTGAAGTTCATTAGTACTAGTGTATCAGACGAATGTTATAAATTGAAAACTTGCTAGTTATTGAATGGTTATTGGTTGACCAATGACAGTGTTTGTATCGTAATCTCTTAATTCAAAAACGAGTTGCCCTGAATATCCTGGGTAGGAGTATATTCCTTGGACCTCAGTTTCGCCAACTTCAAGCCAGCTATTGTCTATATTGATAATCGAGCCATCGGCTAAGGTGACGTAAACAGCGACAAGTTGAGTTTGAGTAAGTGGAGCTATAGTCCATCGATAGCTGAAATTACCATTGCCTTCATTTTGTGCTTGGTTAGTGGACTGAACTGTAGTTTGTTCGCTACCTTGTAGTACAGGTTCTTGTTGTGCTGAGCTTTGTGTTGATGTTTGAGGGGTTGTTCCAGGATTAGGAATAGGAGTATCACTAGTTTCTACAGATATCGTTGTCACAGGTGTCATGCCGTTAATATCCGTAGTTGTAGGAAAGGTTGGTGTCGGTACAGGCGAAGTAGAAGAACCCAAAGTATTGTTTGGCTGTGGAGTGCCTGATTGTGGAGTGCCTGATTGTGGAAAGCCTGTTGTTTGGGGCAAGCTAGGAGCAAGACCGTTTGAGACACCTGTTCCTGCAGTTGGTGTTGGATTAAATCCAACAGTACCTACACCAGTTCCTGAGACTGGATTAACAGCAAAACCGTTTCCTGAGTTACTACCTTGATTAACCCCTGAAGTATTGACGCCATTAGTAACACCTATAGTGGTAGCGTTTGGTATTGGCGTAATTGGATTGCCAACTGAAGCCGTATTTTGACTTTGTAAGCTCGCAAGATGCTGAGCATTGCGATTAAACATCAAAGTGATAGTATTACTAGCTTCAGCTAAAGCTTGATAAGGTAAGGGTGTTTGAGAAACAACACCATGATTCAAACTTGGGCTGCTGAGCTGAGTGACCTCTGTGATTTCAAAGCCGTACTCAGCAGCTAAGTCGTAAGCATTGTTTAGATCCAGTATACCTATGAAGTTTGGAATGCTTGTTTCTCGTAGAGGCTCGAGCTCTCCCGCTGTAGCGACTAATAGACGTAACGTTGTTTTAGTTGGGTCAATAATTGTATTTGCTTTAATGTACTGCTTAAGGATGGTACCTACTGGTTTTTCGGTAGAGACTTGTTCATCTACTTGAATCGCTTGGATTAGCCCTAGAAGGTCAATGTATGGTTGCGCTTCTTCTAGCATCATGCCTCTAAAATCTGGCATGAAAGTTTGAGGCTGTCGCGGTCCTTTACTAAAGATAAGATCGAGGCTCGAGCCTTCCCTCACAGTTTGCCGTGCTGCAATGCTCTGAGCAATAATCTGACCTTCAGCCAAAGAAGAATGTATTTCAATAACTTTAGCAAGCTTTAAACCAGCTTCTTCTACGGCAAGCTTTGCTGCTTCTTCGCCAATGATGCCACGTGCAACCAACTGTGGAACCAGCACTTGGGTACTCTCTAAAGTAGGTACGGCGTACATGAGTTGAATCGTTCTACCCTGACGCAATGGTGTGCGTGCTTTGGGTTGCATTTTTACAACAGTGCCGACTTCTTCATCAGAAACAACGGCCTGAACCTGACTATTTAAGCCTATAGATTGCACTTCTTTTCGGGCAACATCTATGTTCAGGTTCACAAGGTCAGGTATGAAGACTTCTTGAGTATTTACATAACGCCCAAAACTATAATTGAGTAAGCCTGCTGCAATTGCCACCATGACAATGCCAGGTAACCAAGAGATTAATGGAGGAATGGGTAAGCCAAAAAGGGAAAAGCCAGTATGTCTACTTTGTTTTCCGTGTCTACTAGCTTTTTTAGTTTTATGGATGGTTCTACGATTTACGCTTGTTACGGAGTTTTGGCTTGCTTTGGTTTTTGTAGAGACCTCTGCTGCTGCTAGTGACTTGCTACCTGAGGATAGCTCGAGCATGTACAATTTAGCTTGGTTGAGTTCATCAAAGTGGATATGTGCATCTTCAAGCCTATAACCTGCCTCTTCTAATAAACCACCAAACTCTTTTGTGTAGCGATTACGCTTAGCACGTTCATTGACAGGGTGTTCCCAAACGACATAATTAGCACCAGGTCTAGAAACAATATCGTGAATAGCAGCCATATCGTTTTGTTTGAGTTGACGCAATAGCTGCCTGTAGTTTTCAAAAGCCAATTCATCATCTAAGGTCATAAGCTCATACCATAGGATACGCACACGTTCACCTGAACGCTTGCTAGCTTCAAACAAATTCCGACCTTGTCCTAGGTCTTGTTCTGAAAGAATATTGTATTGACCGTCTAGAAGTGCCAAAAAACTAACCTCTTCAAACTAATTTATAGTGCTAAATCCTAATCGTTAAGCTAATAGACTTATCAGCTTTGAATACCTAGTTTACCGTTTTTTCTTAAGAATTAATAAGGACGCTGATTTGCGTAGATACATGCCTAACATGCTAGCGATTAAGCGCATAATCGTATGCTTGGATTCCTGACGCTATTTCCTTTTGATAATCTTTAGTTGCACCTGATTTGCGTTAGGGTTAAGAAAATTTAACCTCACTACTTGCAAAGTGTAGCTACAAAAAGCGATACTGTAAGAAATTTGTAAGGGTTTAAACTAACTTGCTTACAAACACAAACTTTTTAAGGTAAGATGGGTCTTGATAATGAAGCGTCTAAATGTGGCAGTTATAGGCTTTGGTGTGATGGGTAGTTACCATGCAAATGTATATGCAGCATTACCACATACAAATCTAGTTGCAATTGTTGACCCTTCAGCAGAGCGGCAGAATGTGGCATCTAATCAACATGATGTGCCTGCCTATAACACAATTGATGAAATGCTAAGCAACCATGCCGTTCACGCTGTTAGCATAGCTTCACCAACAAGTTTGCACTATGACCTTACTAAATACTGCTTACAACAGAATCTGCATGTGCTGGTAGAAAAGCCTGTAGCAACTAATACTGATCATGCGCGCGAATTAATGGAACTCAGTCGTGAATATGGTCTTATTTTACAAGTTGGTCATATTACAAGGTTTTACCGCGCGGTACAACTTTTAAAAGAGCGTGTCTATGCGCCTTATTTTATCGAAGCCAGACGTCTTAGCCCTGTTGCGCGTGTGCAAGATGTCGGTGTAATCCTAGATTTAATGATTCATGATATTGATATTGTGCTTGGGATTGTGCCTTACGACATTGCAGAATTAACTATTTCAGGACACATGTTAAGTGGTACAGATTGCGAAGATGTTGCAGCTGCACAAGTTGTGTTTGAAAATGGATGTATCGCTAGATTTTTAGCAAGCCGAATTTCACCTGTGTCTGAACGTAGTTTTGTTATTTCTGAAGAACAACAGAGTTTTAGGCTTGATTTTGGTAAAGAACCACATACTGAAGTTGCGGTCTATAAATCTCAGACGGATGAGCATGGTAGTAATCAAGTTCAGGTTAATAAAACCAATGTTTTAGAAACGAATCCATTACGCCGTGAGCTCGAGCACTTCTTAGATAGAATTCACCAAGAAAATATTATTCCGATTGGTACGCTAGAAGACGATTTGCGTTCACTCAGTCTGGCGACTACTTTTATTAAAGAGTTACACAAAAAGCAACGCACACCTAGTTTTGCCGTTGCTTAGACATTTTTGTTTTTGTTACTTTATCCGTAGTTTGCATCAAAAGGTCTAAAATTGCTCTTACAGAGCATTTGCTTTAGTAATGTACAGGGATGATAGATTTCTAGTTATCTGGTGGCTTGTCTCGAAACATATAGAACACTGTATGCTTGGCCAAGCAAGATTTCTTTATCGATAAGCCGTCTACTTTCTGCAGAGTACATTTATTTGACCTATCACAAAATCTAAGAACTCAAGTTTGCAACTGAATTATCTTGAGCACCTGACACCTTAAACTGGTTAATACATTAAGGGTAAGCTTGAACTCGTTATTATCATCCGACTGTGGGAATCTTTCTGCGATTACTGACGTTTTTACAAAAGCCTATGGTGAAGGTTAGAGATAGAAAAAAGGCTCGAGCTACCCTGCTGGGTTGGCTCGAGCCTTTTTTTAAAACTAATTTTAAGGGTTAAGGATTAGCCCTAAGCTGATTAATCTGTGCTTGTAGCACATCTCTCTCAGTAGTAACAAATATAATATTGTTCTCTAAATTATTAAGCTGTTGTGCTAAGCTATTTAGATTTTGCTGGAGTTCGTTACGCTCGAGCGCAAGGGCATTAATTTGCAATTGTTGTTCATTGGTGTTGGTACCGATTG
This sequence comes from uncultured Deinococcales bacterium, assembly GCA_938038395.1. Taxonomy (GTDB): domain Bacteria; phylum Deinococcota; class Deinococci; order Deinococcales; family Trueperaceae; genus CALGZD01. The sequence continues at coordinate 8,222 of CALHRJ010000516.1, forward strand.
TATTCACAGTAGTATTCGCTTGTGCTGTTGCAAGCTGTGAAGTTAGAGTATTGATCTGCACTTGCAATTGATTGTTTCTAGCATTTGCTGCATCCAACTGAGCTTGGAAGTTAGATGGCGGGGCAGCAGGTGCTACAACTCTGTTGCGTGCTTCGTTGAGCTGTGTTGATAAACTGTTAACCTGCGCTTGTACTTGTGCAGTACGGCTATTGGCTGCTTCTAAATCTCTATCTCTGACAGTACGTAAATTTGCTAGTTCATTTTGAGTACCAGTGAGCTGAGATTGTAGCTGAGCAATCTGTGCATTTGCAGTACCAAGATTGTTACTACTTGCCTGTGCTGTTGCCAATTGAGCTGTGAGCTCGTTGAGCTGTGTTTGCAATTGAGCGTTGCGTGCATTTGCTACATCTAAATCAACACTTCTACCTGCACGTAAATTTGCTAAATCATTTTGAGTATTGTTGAGTTGTGATTGTAGTTGGTTAATCTGTGCATTTGCTGCATCAAGACCTGCTGTACTATTTTGTGCAACAGATAGTTGTGCGCTTAGGTTTGTAAGTTGCTGTTGTAATTCTGTATTTCTAGTATTTGCAGCTGCTAAGTCAGCACTTCGAGATGCTCGAGTACTTACTAAATCTCGTTGGGCTAAATCTAATTGTGCTTCTAATTGAGCGGCACGGGCATTTGCAGTTGCTAAATCAGAACTACTAGACTGAGCTGTTGAAAGTTGTGAACTCAAACTATTAACCTGTGCTTGTAATTGGGCAGCACGAGTATTTGCTGCTTGTAAATCACCACTAGCTGCTTGGCTATCTCTAAGTTGACTAGACAAGTCGTTCACTTGACCAGTCAAGTTATTCACTTGTGTTTGCAACAAAGTATTGCGATTATTCGCTGCTTCTAAATCGCTATCATTTGGTGCTGCTGCTAGCTGACTTGTTACGCTAGCAAGTTGTGCTTGTAAGTTTGCAATTTGTGAATTTGCAGTGTTGAGGTCTCCAGCACTACTTTGTGCAGACTCCAGTTGCAAACGAAGTTGTACAAGCTGTGCATTGGCTACATCTAACTCTCTTGTATCTTGTGCTGCTGCTAACTGACCTCGCAAGCTATTTGCTTGTATTTGAAGTTCGGAAATTTGTGCATTTGCAGCATCTAGGTCTGCACCACCACTTGATTGTGCAGCTTGCACTGCTTCAAGTTGAGCTTGTAAGTTTGCTACTTGGCTAGTTGCTGAATCTCTTGCAGTTACGATACTTGCTCTAGCAGAATTTGCTTCAGCTAACTCGTTTTCTAAGCGACTTATTTGTGCGTTTGCAGCGTCAAGATTGCTAGTATCTTGTGCGTTTGCAAGTTGTGATCTTAAGTTCCTAATTTGTGTATTTGCAGCATCTAGTTCGCTAGTATCTTGTGCATTTGCAAGTTGTGATCTTAAGTTTCTAATTTGTGTATTTGCAGCGTCTAGTTCGCTTGTATCTTGTGCGTTTGCGAGCTGTGCTCTTAAATTTTCAATTTGTGTATTTGCAGCGTCTAGATCACTGGTATCTTGTGCGCTTACAAGTTCTAGTTGTAATCTTTTGATTTCTGAATTAGCTGCCTCTAAAGATGAACTCGCGGTTGATTGTCCAGAGCGTACAGTACTTAATTCATCCTCTAGTGACGTGATTTGTGTTTGCAATCTGTTTATGTTTGCATTAGCAGCATCTAATTCTTCACTACCTGAGCTTGCGCTAGTTTGTGCAGAGGCTAAGTCAGTTTCTAAAGATGTGATTTTAGTATTTAGAGTTTCTATAGTCTCTTGTTCAGTTGATAAGCTTGACTGAAGTCTAGAGATTGTTTGGGTTGCAGCACCAAGCTTATCGCTTTCTGCTGAAAGATTAGTTTGGCTTGTATCATACTCTGTATTTAAAGCAGCGATACTAGTTTCTAGACTTTCAATAGTAGCGTTCTGCTCTTGGGCTAGTGAAAGTTGGGTATTTAAGCGATCTTGTAAATCTTCTACACGCAGACCCAATTGAGTATTGATTGCTTCTATACCTGCTAGCTCTGATTCTATCTGAGTTTTTTGTTGGAGGAGTGCATTTCGCTGAGCGCGGATACGGCTACTACTGCTTGCGCTCGAGCTAGACGCCTCTTCCATAGTAGTAATCTGTGTTTGCAATCCAGAAATCTGACTATTCATAGCTTCTAATTCAGTCGCACTACTTGTTTGTACTGAAACAAGTTCACTTTCAAAACTGGCTACTTGACCTTTTAAGTCTGCAATAGTTGCATTTGCAGCTTCTAATTCAGTGGAGCCACTGCTTCTTGCTTGTGCAAGTTCAGTATCTAAGCTAACAAGCTGACCTTGTAATTGCTCAATTTCTGCATTGGCTTCTTCTAACGCTGTCTCTAAGCCAGTGGTTGCGTTTGTTTGATCTGCTTCGACAGTGGTTAGCTTAGCTCTAAGATCAGAAATTTGTGCCACTAAACGGACCTTTTGTGCATTAGCTGCATTTAAGGCATCACTGTTGCCACCTTGTGCAGCAGATAATTCTACCTGCATCGCAGATAGGTCTCCTTCTAATGTAGATATCTGAGCATTAGCTGCTTGTAGCGCTTCATTGCCTGTTGTAGTATTAGCTTCAAGGTTTCCTTCAAGTGTTGTTACTTGTGCTTGCATTGCTTCAATTGTTGCAGTTGCTTGATCCAACTCAGCTTGAACACTGACTTGTGTTTCGCCTAGTTGAGCATTTAGAGCTTCAATTTCAACTTTTAAGTTTGCATTTTCAGTTGTAGCAGCTTCTAGCGCCACATTACTAGCTGTTGCACTCTCTTGTGCTGTGCCCAATCCAGTATTTAGTTCTGCAAGTTGTGTTGTTAATGTTTGCACTTGTCGTTTTAAATCAGCATTTTGGGCATTAGCAGCTTCTAGCGCTGTACTACTAGAACTATTGGCAAGCTCTAATTGGCTCTTCGCATCAGCCATCTCTGTATTAAGTGTGTCAATTTGTGCTTGTAGATTTATATTTTGGGCATTAGCAGCTTCCAATGCTGTACTACTTGAACTATTGGCAAGTTCTAATTGACTTCTGGCATCAGTCATTTGCAAATTGAGTGCATCAATTTGTGCTTGTAAAGTTGCATTTTGTGTGTTGGCTGCTTCTAGCTCTGCACTAGAATCATTGGCTAAAAGTTGTGTGCGTAAAGTACTTAATTGTGCTTGTAGGGCAGTAATTTCAGTTTTTGTACTCTCTACTGCTGAAAGATTAGTATTCGCAGTTGCTAACTCAGCCTCTAATTGACTTATTCTGAGATTTGCACTACTTAATTGACCATCGACTCCTGTGCTACTGTTTTGGGCTGCAGCAAGGTCTAGTCGCATTTTTGCGAGTTGCGCTTCAAGATTTGCATTGCGAGTATTTGCATTTGTTAAGTCTGCACTTGCTGTTGCAAATTGATTTCGGAATGCATCTAGTTGATTTTGTAGCTGTGCGCTCGAGCCACCTGCTGCAACACCTGAAGTAGTATTGCGAACTGTAGTACCTGCTGTGGCAGCGGTAGTATTAGTAGTTGTGCTTGAAGTTGTTACTGGTGTATCCAGCGCAGCTCCGAGTGTTGGTCTTGTGGTGGTTGTACTAGTGACTTCACCCGTTGTTGATGCTGTACTTGAAATACCACTATTTGCTGTTGCACTAGTATTGCTATCTATAGTACTCGTAATATTACCTGTAGTGTTATTAAGATTTACTTGACCACGCTGACCACGATTGAACATACCGCTAAAAAGTGACCATAATAACCAAAGCAATAAAAGCCCTAATAGCAATGGGATAAGTAACCAGCGACCTAAGCCACCACCCATGCGTAAAGCACCTAAACCACCACTTGATCCACCTGTTCCACCAGACCCACCAAATAAACCACGTAAACCAGAACCTATACCTCCAGATGCACCAGATGTTTTACCTGCAACTTTGCCAGAAACTTTCGTAGCACCTTTAGCAGCACCTTTAGCAGCACCTTTTACAGTTCCGCCTTTTGCACCTTTTACGGTACCTGCTACAGCACCTTTAGCTGTACCTGTTTTAACACCACTGACTTTACCAGCGGTAGCAGTACTGGTATTTAAACCAGCACCTAATTCGTCAAAATTTGCAATGCCCAAAGCATCACTAAGACCTTTTGGTGCAGATGATTTAAGAAAACCACTTTGACTGGCAAGTAAACTCGTTAAACCATCAGTCGTTAGCTTTCCACTTTTATC
>CALHRJ010000517.1 GCA_938038395.1 uncultured Deinococcales bacterium
AAAGATGGTCGATTATTGCGTACACAAACTAGCCCAATGCAAGTGCGTTATATGGAGCAGAATACACCCCCATATAAAATAGTAGTACCCGGCAAAGTGTTTCGAAATGAAGCAGTTGATGCTACTCACGAATCTATGTTCCATCAGTTAGAAGCTTTGGTCGTTGGTGAGCGAATCACGATGGCTGATCTTAAAGGTGCTATTAACGAAATGGCGACAGCCTTGCTTGGTGAAGATACTAAGACAAAACTGCAACCCTCTTACTTCCCATTCGTTGAACCTGGGGCTGAGTTTGCGATTTGGTGGACGCATCCTCGGACAGGGAAAGAGGAATGGCTCGAGCTAGGCGGTTGTGGCATGGTACATCCGAATGTTTTTAAAGCTGCTGGCTACGACCCAGACAAAGTCACAGGCTTTGCCTTTGGTTTTGGCATCGAGCGTTTAGCGATGGTGAGCTATGGTATTCCAGATATTAGATATTTCTATCAAAGTGATATGCGTGTTCTTTCTCAGTTTAGAGGCCAGAATGAAGTGAAAAGTGAGGTGAGATCATGAATCTAAGTTATGGTTGGTTAAAAGAATTTATATCAGACTTACCTCCTGTGAATGAATTAGGAGATACTTTAATTGATATCGGTTTAGGTGTTGAAGGTATCGAAACTTTACCTGCTGCACCTGAAGGTGTGGTTGTTGGTCGTGTTGATTCACTCAATCCAGTTGAAGGTTCTGACCATCTATTACACATAACTGTAAATGATGGCTCAAAAGACTATTCAGTAGTAACAGGTGCGCCAAATACTAAAGTGGGCATGTTAACTGCATTGGCTAAAATAGGTGCGGTACTTCCAGCAGGTTTTACAGTCGCAGCTAAAGAAATGATGGGTCACGCTAGTGAAGGTGTAGTTTGTAGCCCTAAAGAATTAGGTCTGTATGATTACGCTGCTGGTTTAATAGAATTCGGTGATGATGTCTCTGTTGGCGATAGTCTCGCTTCACTTTGGCCAGCCGAAGAAATTATTGAATTAGAAATTACACCTAACCGTGCAGACGCATTTAGCATGTTAGGTGTCGCCAGAGATTTATCTGCCAAGTTGGGTGTACCGTTTAAGCATCCTGCAGATGGTTTGGATTTAGGCGATAGTTCTGATGCGATGGGTCTAAGTGTAGAGTTGCAAGATGACGACTGTAAGCGTTTCACTTTGCGCCTTATCGAAGGTGTTGAAGTGAAACCAAGTCCAATTTGGTTGCAACGTCGCTTAGCAGGTTTAGGTTTGCGTCCTCGTAATAATTTAGTTGATTGCACAAACTATGTAACCTTTGAATTAGGTCAACCATCACACGCTTACGACAGTAACGATTTAGTAGACGGTAAGATTATTGTTCGTAGTGCAGTTGATGGTGAAACTATTGTTGCACTTGACGATAATACTTATGAAGTGACAAGTGCAGATATGCTTATCACAACACCAAATGCTGATGGGAACGGCACACAACCAACGGGTATCGGTGGTGTAATCGGTGGAGCTCATCATAGTATTAATCCGAATACAACGACTGTTGCACTAGAAGCAGCACACTTCGACCCAGTAAGGGTTCGCAAAACTGCTAAGCGTCATACGCTAAATACTGATGCAGGTTTTCGCTTTGAACGTGGCGTAGACCCAAACCTGCCAGCCATTGCAAACGCTAGAGTATCAAGTTTGATCGCTGAATTAGGCGGCGGCACCTTGCGTGGTGGCCTTGTAGATGTTGGTCAGGAAGATATTGTCAGACCTACGGTTGACTTCCGTCCTTCTCGAGTACATTTCTTGATGGATTTAGACGTACCTTTAGAAGAACAAGAAGCTTACTTAACAGCTTTAGGTTGCGGTGTAGAAAAGGTTGAGGCAGATCTTTGGCGCATTCAACCGCCAAGTTGGCGTTTTGACATGGCGATTGAAGAAGACATGATCGAAGAAGTTTCTAGGATGCACGGCTTTGAGCATCTTAAGGAAACCATGCCAGCCATGCACTTTGTACCTAAAGGAATTGATAGTACGCATAGACAGTTCAAGAGCTTGCTGGTTGGCTTTGGCTTGACTGAGGCTATGAACTATACCTTTAGTTATCCTGAAGAGTTAGCCAAGGCTTTCGCTCCAGCTGCTACGGTAGAGCTCACCCACCCTCAGAGTGTTGAAAGAAGCGTTTTACGCACAGCGCTTTATCCAAACATGCTAAATGCAGCGAAAACAAATCATGCAGTACCTAACTTGGCTTTATTCGAAGTAGGTAATGTTTTCCTTGAAACTGAAGAAACTAGACTGTGTATTTTTATGCGTGGTCAAGCCACAACTTCAAATTGGCTTTCAGGCGAAGCAATAGATTTTTATGACTTTAAAGGCCTTTTTGAAAAACTTGCAGCTACAATGGGTGCAGATTTCCATCTTGAAAATGAAGTACATGCAGCATTACATCCTGGTGTAAGCGCAAGTATTATCTGGAATGGTCAAGCAATTGGCTTCATCGGACGTTTACATCCAGAAATTGCAGCACACTACGACCTCGGTGAAAGTTATATTGCAGAAGTGTCTATGCCACTTGCTAGTAAGGATGTCAGCTTTAGTGATTATGACCGTCAACCACATGCTGAGCTAGATGTAGCAATTGTTGCGCCTGTTGAAGTAAATTATGCAAGCTTAGAGGAATTGATTCGCGTAAATGCAGGTGAGCGTTTAGCTGACTTGAATGTGTTTGATGTCTACAGTGGTAAACCTATTCCTGAAGGTATGCGCAGCATTGCTTTCAATATGCGCTTTCGACATCCTGAACGTGCCTTAAAGGATGATGAAATTGATGGCTACTTAAAAGCGGTTGTGTCAGGAATTCTTGATGCAGGGTTTAGTATAAGAGATAGTTAGATATGTTTGATTTTATAAATTTTAACTGGTTAGATTATTCTTTGATACTTTTGGTAGCAGCTATTGCTGGCTTATTTGCTAGACGCAAGTTAGCAGGCTTGGTTGTTGGCATTGCTGCTATCCTTCTAATAAAGCCCTTACTCATGCTTGGACAGCAAAGTGCTGTGTTAGCGCTTATCGTTGGCATTGTTGCAAGCATTGCACTTGCAATTTTAGGTCAATTCTTAAACGAAAAAGACCCATTTGCGCCGAGTTTGCAAATGTTACTTGGTGGTATTGGTGGATTCCTTTTCGGCCTTAGTATGCTTTTCGCACTTGTTACTGCTTTACCGTTGAATATAGTTAATGGACAGATTATCTATCCTTCAAATGTTGGTAGAAGCAATGTCTCTTTCGCAATCGAAGACTCACAGTTAGTGAATATAGGTCGCGATATTCTTCTTTATGATGTGTATGTTCTGAACAATCTTAGACAAAGTATTAGTACTGCGAACCCAGATTTTGTAGAAACGCTTAATGGGTATTTGGTTGCAGGAGAGCCTTGGAATTAGTGTAAAGTTTAGAAACTAAATTAATACAGTAAATAGTTATTTGGTGTCAATGTGCTTACAGAATGTTGTAGGTACTTTGACACAAGCTGTTGCTATAGTGTACCTTAATGAAGGTTTTATACCAATTCCGTTTATATCCGTAGTTTAGTCTGAGGTCATTTTTATGGAGAAATCTAGGTAACTTACGGAATATGGTTGAGCAAATGATGACCTTAGCTCATTTGTTTATCAGATGTATTTTCGGACACGGTATTAGACCTGTAGTACTTAGGAGGTAGATAAACTTACAAAACAATTGAAGTGACTCAGAGGACAAGCGCAAGCCCTAAAGATTTTTAAATTCTTCTTTAGGTGACGAGGCGGAGGGCTTTGAGATTTTAGCAGCTTTTATAGTCTAAAATGCTCAGAGATAGGTGGAAAAAGATTCCACTGAAAATGCGAATAAAAATGCGAATGAAAATGCGAACTAGATAGTAAGACGATATTAATTAAGTCAGCGGGCCCCTCCCGAGACATACCACTCGCTCGAGCACAAATGGTAATTATGGGTTAAGTACCCAACACAAACTCCCTAAAAACTAAATAGTTGAAATTTACTTGTTCTAAAAGACTGTTCTTGCAGTTACTTTTTTTATGGCTGTTGAGATGCTTTTGGCAAGGAAATTCTCTTTTGTGTTGCTAATTTGATACAAAAGAACTTCGGTCATAAACAGCTACGTTTTCTCTTACGATGCTGTGCTACTTTCAAAGCAAGAAAATGTTGCTACTGAAAAAGTTGCTTTTATAAAAGGACTTTAGTTAGCAAGATATAGAAAGAATTGTTTTTAGGTAAATACAAAAGGAATCTGTAATTTTAAGAATCGCATGTAAAAAACATGCACTTGAATACTGGCTAAAAATGCCAGAAAGGAATACCCATTATGTGTGGAATCGTAGGATATGTAGGTCACAGACAGGCGCAAGACGTAATCATGGACGGTCTAAAGCGTCTTGAATATAGAGGCTATGACTCAGCAGGCATCGTTGTAACTGGCGACCCTGAATTAGATGTTGTTAAACGTGCAGGTAAGTTGAGTGTTCTAAGTGATGTGCTTAAAACTACACCACTTAAAGGTAATCTAGGCTTAGGTCATACTCGCTGGGCAACTCACGGTAAACCAAATGATGTCAATGCACACCCACATCTTTCAGAAGATAGTAAATTAGCTGTAATTCATAATGGCATCATTGAAAATTATCTTCCGCTAAAAGAGCGCTTAGTTGAAGCAGGTCACGTTTTTCTTTCAGAGACTGATACAGAAGTTTTGGTTCATTTAATTGAAGAAAACTATGAAGGCGACCTTTACGCAGCAGTTCAAAAGTCGCTATCTGAAGTTACGGGTGCTTATGCACTTGTGGTTTCACATGCTGACCATGACTTAATTGTTGCAGCCAGAAACACTAGTCCAATGGTACTTGGTATTGGTGACGGTGAAAACTTTGTTGCTAGTGATGTTCCAGCACTACTGCCATACACCAAAGAAGTTATCTTTTTGCATGATGGTGATTTAGTACTTATTACTAATGATGGCGTTACAATTTCAGACTTTGCAGGCAATGTTATTGACCGTGAAGTCAGCACTGTTGAGTGGGACGCTGAAGCTGCTGAAAAAGGTGGTTTTGAACACTACATGCTTAAAGAGATGTATGAGCAGCCAGCAGTCATCCAGCAAACTCTAGGTGGACGTCTTGCAGGCAATGGTATGGATGTTCAATTGGATATCGGTCTTGACCCTAACAGCATTGATAGAGTCATTATTGCAGCAGCAGGCACAGCATCATACGCAGGTATGGTTGGCGAGTACTTAATTGAAAAACTTGCACGCCTTCCTGTCGAAGTTGAAGTGGCTAGTGAGTTCCGCTATCGTGACCCAGTTGTGGACGAGCGCACATTGTGCATCGTAGTATCACAATCTGGTGAAACGATTGATACGCTTGAAGCTTTACGTGAAGCTAAACGTGGCGGTGCTAAAACTTTAGGTATCATCAATTCAAAAGGTTCAACCATCACTCGTGAAGTAGATGACACCATTTACATCCACGCTGGACCTGAAATTGGTGTGGCAAGTACCAAAGCATACATGACGATGTTAGCAGCATTTGAACTGCTAGGTATTTGGCTAGGTCGTGCTCGTGGCACGCTTGCAGACGCAGACGCAAAAGAACTTATTGCTGCACTGCGCCAAACACCAAAACTCATTGAAGAAGCACTTAAGAACCGTGATGAAGTCGCTAAGATTGCTGAGCAATTTAAGAACTATAAAGATTATTTATTCTTAGGTAGAGGCATTAATTTCCCATCTGCTCTTGAAGGTGCTCTAAAGCTTAAAGAAATCAGTTATATCCACGCTGAAGCTTATGCAACAGGCGAGATGAAGCACGGTCCAATTGCATTGATTGATGACCAAATGCCAGTTGTTGCTATTGCAACAGCGTCTCCGTTATACGAAAAGACTGTTTCTAACATTCAAGAAGTTAAAGCACGTGATGGTATCGTGATTGCAATTGCAAATGATGGCGATACAGAAATCGAAAAACATGCTGATTATGTACTTCGTGTTCCTGAAACGCATGAGCTTATCTCACCACTTGTAAACGTAATTCCATTACAAATGCTTGCTTATGAAACTGCAAACCGTTTGGAATTAGATGTTGATCAACCACGTAACTTGGCTAAGAGTGTGACTGTAGAGTAAGTTAAGTGCTTAAATTAGATTTTGAAAGTGCATCAGGAAACTGATGCACTTTTTCTTTTGATAATTTTATGATTTGAAAACTGCTATTCTATAAATATGAAAATACTTCTCACAGGTGGTGCAGGTTACATCGGTAGTACAGTTGCTACAGCATTAATTGCTAAAGGCCATATTCCAGTTCTTTTAGATTCATTGGTCACAGGCCCACGGGTGTTTACAAAAGACAGAATATTTTACGAAGGTGATATTGCTGATAGAGCTTTGCTAGAAAAAATATTTTCTGAACATCCTGATATAAGCCACACGATACATTTTGCAGCACGAATAATCGTGCCCGAATCAGTTTCTGAACCTTACTTGTATTATATTGAAAATGTCTATAAATCAATTGAGTTGTTTAAGAACTTAGCAGACTTAGGTTGTTCTCGAGTTGTTTTTAGCTCTTCTGCTGCGGTTTATGGCTCAGTTTCTGGTGAAGTTACTGAAGATGTTGCTTTAGATCCACAAAGCCCTTATGCCAATACCAAATACATGATGGAAATGGCATTAGCGGATATGACCGCAGCGATGGATTTAAAAGCAATTGCACTTCGCTATTTCAATCCTATTGGTTCAGACCCTGACTTAGTTACGGGCGTTCATGTGCCGCATCCTTCGCACGTGTTAGGGAAGATGGTGGATACAGCGATTGGCAAATTACCGCAATTTCAAATAACTGGCACAGATTGGCCAACGCGCGATGGTAGTGGCATCCGTGATTATATTGATGTATGGGATTTAGCCAATGCACATGTAAGTGCTGTTGAGGAATTCGATGCAGCCTTAGCTGAAACAAAATCAGACTTTGAAGTTATCAATATAGGTACTGGTAATGGTGTGACGGTTAAAGAACTTGTTGCAGCTTTTGAACGGGCTTGGGGTTCTGAAATCAATAAAGTAGATGCACCACCACGCCCTGGAGATATTGAAGGTGCGTATGCAAATGCTGATAAGGCGAAGCAATTACTTAAGTGGCAAGCGGAGCGTACCATAGATGATGGTATTCAGACTGCACTGGCTTGGACTGAGAAAAGAGAAGCGATATTAGGTTATAAATAGAATTAATAAAAAAGATAAAGATTTATAAAACAAAAGGCCCCAATTAATTCATTGGGGCCCTTCTTCTTTTCTTATTTTGGACTGCGACTTGGTGTAACAAAAACAGTTTTTTGTTGACTCATGTGAACTGCACCCGGTGGCATACCTTTTAGTTTCCATACGTTTTTCTTAAGCGTGTAATCAACAGGAACATTATCTGATTGAGCAGCTTTGGAATAGGCTGCTGCAAGTTGAGAAGCATAAAGAATAGTTTCAAATGGAACTTGTTTCTTTTGAGCTTTGATAATGACGTGAGAACCTGGGTAGCCTTGTGCGTGAAGCCATATATCCTGACTTTTAGCCACTTTAAAGGTTAAGTGGTCATTGCCCTTAGCATTGCGCCCAACTAAGACAGTGTAGCCGATTGGGTCTGTGTATTCTATATAAGGTTCTGCTTTGAACTGGGCTTTGCTTTCTTTGACGTATTTTTTACTTAGGGTATCAAGTTGTTTTAGAGAAGCATCATTGAGTGAATCAAGAACATCAGAAACTTCTTTTAGTTCTGCTTGGATTTCTTCTTCTAATAAGGAAGCTTGGTCGGCTCGGCGCACACGTTTTTTAGCTCGAGCGTACAGCGCCTCAGCATTCTGCGTTGGACTTAATAACGGATCCAACTGAATCTTAATATCATTGCCTTCAAAGTCTGGCAAAATAGCATGTGTAGCACCTTTTTCAACTTGGTACTGATACGCCATTAGGACGTCTGCTTCATTGCGAATTTTATCAGCGCTTGCCGCAGCTTTGCGTGCTTTCGCAATATCAGCTAAACGTTTTTGTGCTAAGTCTTTACGCTTTTTAAGCGCTTCATTTATTTTACTGCGTTTACCATCCAAAGCTTCTTGATGTCTGAGACTATCAATATCAGGCATAGCCAGAGCTTCTTGCATTGTTTTTGTTGGTTCAGCAACAAGTTTCTTAATCGCAATGATTACTTTATCTAGTGCCTCAGTATCTAATTCTTTTGTTGGTGATATACCTGCTATAAGTGCAAGCGTTTTTGCTAAGTGTGGTCCGATGCCATCAATGTTAGAGCGCACATCTTTCAGTGTCGTATTTTCTAGAACAGTTTTAAAGTCTTCAGTTGATGCAGTTCGTGGATCAAGTTTTATGTAAGGTGGGGGAGGGCTATAAGTTAAGCCAGAGCGAATTTGTCTAAAACGATTAATATCTTTATGAATTTCTTTTGCTGCACCTAAGATTTTATCGTTGCTATCTGTAAGGATGATATTGCAATTACGACCTGTCAGTTCAAAAACAAGCTTTACAGGTTCTGTAGCAACAAAACCTTCTTCTCCAGCAAATTCTAAAGTAAGGGTTCTATCTAACTTGTACTGACTAATGCCCGTAATTGTGCCACCAACTTTAGCCTCAAGTAAATCTTGAAAACCTGTAGTGCTACTTTTGACTGCTGGAAATTGTTTTTCTATAGCAATTCTTGGGTGTGGTGGTCGATTGTAAAACCATAGAGCATGGTCACTATTTAGAGGCAAAACAAAGGTGTATGGGTCAGGAAAGCGCCAACTCATGCGTTCACTGGGTAGAAGCGGTTCAATCTCCCGTATTACTTCATCTATTAATAAGCCTTCCATCGTTTATGGATTGTCCTTCTTATTGTAGTGAATGTCAAGGAGAGTTTGAAAAACTTGTTGATTATGGCTATATATTGTGCAATGTTCTTGGAATTATTTGAGTATAGCCATTTTCAGAAAATTACTGATAAGAAAACTTTAGCGTAGGTCTCAATAAAGCTTTTCCCGTCTAAATGAAAGTATGAAATTTAGCCAAGGTTAAACTATTGACGCACAGACTATTTTAGACGTAAGATACAAACTCCCATTCATAAAAACTTCAAAATTACTAATAACTACTTGGCTTATTGGTGAAAATACTGTAAAATTTAAGGTATGGATATTAATCGCTTAGAAAGTTACATATTTAAAAGTATGGCAGCAACACATCTGCCTGCCTTAAGCATTGCTGTGGTTAAGGAAAATGAAGTTGTTTATACCCAAGGATTTGGTCAGCGGGACCTAAAAGATGGCTTGCCAGCTACAGAAGATACGCTTTATGGCATCGGTAGTGTAACGAAGTCATTCACCGCAATTGCGATTATGCAATTGGTAGAGCGTGACTTTTTTAAACTTGATGACCCTGTTTCTAACTTTTTACCTTTTTACATAAAGCCAAAAGGGGAGACAGTTACAGTTCGTCATCTTTTAAACCACTCAGTTGGTTTGCCTGCTCTCGCTTATTCTGAAGCGCTTATTCGCCATGCACATAACATTGGTGGTACTTTTCTGCCAATTGCTGATCCTGAAGACATTCTCACCTTTATGAAAGGTTCAGATGACTGGGTAGAAAGCGCTCCTGGCGAAAAATGGCATTATTTCAACGAAGGCTACGCTATGCTTGGTCTCATTGTTCAACAACTTACAGGCATTCCATTTAATGAATATATTCGCCAAGAAATCTTAGCACCACTTAGCATGGCAAGTAGCTTTTTTGAAAAGTCAAACTTTAAAGATCATGATGACATTGCAGTGCCTTATGTAATCACGAACAAAGGCTCAGCGAAACCTGGTCGCTACTTATACAGAATGATTCGTTCTGAAGGTGGCATGATTTCTAATGTAATTGACTTAAGTCGTTATGTTCGCTTTTTGATGGGTACACTCCGTGGTGACAGTACCATCCTTTCTGAAGCTTCATTGGCTGAGATTATGTCGCCAACAATTGCAGAACCCTATCTAACAACGCCAGAGCTTTTTGATGACAGTCCTGAAGATGCAGTGGCACAACCGTCTACACACTATGGTTATGGTATGGAAATCGAAGAAGATTTTTACGGACACCGCCTAATTGGTCATGGTGGTAGTGTGATGGTTTCAACTGCCAATATTGCATTTGTACCTGACCGAAGTGTGGGTGTGGCTGTTCTTGCGAATGGTACTGGCTATCCACTTAAGCATATTGCTAAGTTTGCTTTGGCACTTGTTATGGAAGAAGAGCCAACACAACTACCGTACTTGCGCGTTGAAGATAGTTTAAAAGGTGTTACTGGACGCTATGAAACGTATAAAGGCACAGTTCAAGCAGAAGTACGTAAACATGCTGACTTTTTAAAGCTGTTAATTGATGATAAAGCGCAACCAGAAGAAATTATTCTGGTTCCTGACAAGGTAAATGGTATGTCACCAAAGTTTTATACCCTGTCTGGTGGCAGACGTTTAGATGTTGAATTCCGTCATACCGATGATGGCATTGAATTAATGTATCAACGCTATAAATTTAAGCGTGTTGGAATTTAATTTCTAACTTAAACTGAATTTCTAACAAAAAGTAGCAGAAGTAACGGTTGGTCTGCTACTTTTTTATTGGCAATTTTAAGCTAACTGTATGCAGGAAAGAAGTATGTTGTTGTTAGGTCTGCAACTATATTATTTATGAACACGTTGCGTATAGATTCTTATATTATTCCTAAAATTACAAAAGACCTCAGTTGTGAAGATAGTTGCATGATAGGTTATAAAAATGATTAATGGGGCAAGCCAATCTACAGTTTCTGATTCAGCTGCTAAACAGGACAAAGCAGACCGTATTCAAAGTATGTTTAATCGTATCCCTAAACGATATGACTTTTTGAATCGTCTTTTAAGTTTAGGTCTGGATAGCTTATGGCGTAAAGATGCTGTTAAAGCAACTTTGGTTAAGCAGCCTGATAGTATTTTGGATGTAGCTACTGGCACTGCTGATTTAGCGATTTCACTTAAGCGGGCTAGACCTAGTGCTGAGGTCATTGGTGTAGATTTTGCAGAGGGAATGCTTGAAGTAGGGCGTCAGAAAGTTGTAAAAGCGAAGCTCGAGCTGCCCCTTCTACAAGGTGATGGTTTGGCACTTGATTATCCAGACAGTAGTTTTGATGCAATAACCATTGCTTATGGCATACGTAACTTTGCTGATGTTAATGCAGGTTTGCAGGAGTTTTTCCGAGTGTTGAAGCCCGGTGGCAGGCTGGTTGTTCTAGAATTTCCACCACCACCAACGAATTTACTTGGAAAGATGATTAGATTTTACTACTTTAGAATATTACCGCACTTAGGCGGATTTCTTTCTGGAGACCCTGACGCCTATTCCTATTTACCAGCCTCTGTGATAGAATTTCCAAACCCAGAGCAATTGGCTCAAGACATGCGAGATGTAGGTTATTTCAAGGTTGACTATAAAGTTCAATCCTTTGGCATTTCTGCTCTGCATGTTGCTGATAAAGCAGTTTAAGTTATACCTGTAAGTTTACGAATTAAGTTTAGATAGATTCCACTGCTGCTATTGGCTGGCAGCAATTTAAAAATAAGACCCTAATGCTGGGTCATTGTCTAGAAAACATAGTACTTAAAGTTTTTTAGATGCGTTCTAGGAGAATAATGTCACGCCAGGGATTTGAAGTAAATACTGATATGGCACTTGTTAACTTTGATTGGGCAACCATTGAAGTTTTGCATGAACAACGGTATAGCCTTGCTATTGATTACATTAAGAGTGTGGTTCAAGGCGATAATTACGATAATAAAGTTATGGATCTTGTGACCAGTGAAGCTGGTTTTTATGTGCAAGCGAAGCGTTTTCCCGCTGCTTTTTATGGAGAAACATCTGCAGCAGAGATTAGCTTTGTGTCTGAAGAGAAGGCTCGGGATTTAGTTTGGGAAGCAATTGCGCTGTTTAGAGCAGGTGAAGTACGTTCATTGCATTGTGTCTATTCAGAAAATGAGCCGCCAGATGTTTTTTTAGCCTACAAAAATGAAGTTGATGACCAAGTTGAAATGTTTGAACGCGGTTTTCTAAAAAATGTACATCCCTTACACTTGCGTGTGATGGTTGATGCAAGTGAAAACTGCTCAATGTTGCAGGATAAAAAGGGTACGCTTATTTATCAGCAAACCAATGACGGTCAACATATCGTTGTTAAAGTCCGCGGTGAAGCTAACCCTTTTCCACTTTTAAATGGTTTTACTGAATAAGCGATATATTGGTTCGTCATGTCTGAAGTAAAAACAAAAAAACTTACCCATTTTGAAGATGGCAAAGCAGTCATGGTGGATGTCAGTGAAAAGACTGATACACACCGTGTTGCTCATGCTGTCTCAATAGTGGACTTACCACAGGACGCTTTAGAAGCACTTCAAGCTGGTGGTGTAGGTAAAGGTGATCCTGTTGCCGTAGCTGAGCTAGCAGGCATTATGGCAGCTAAGCGGACAAGTGATTTGATACCACTCTGTCACCCTTTGCCTTTAAGCAAAGTTTCAGTTAAAGGTGAACTTTCAGCCAATACGGTGAACTTTGAAGTAATCTGTAAAACAACTGGCAAAACAGGTGTCGAGATGGAAGCACTGACCGCAGCAAGTGTTGCAGCCTTAACGCTTTATGACATGTTGAAAGCTGCTAGTAAAGGCATTGTTATTCGCGAAGTTAAACTTCTTTATAAAGAAGGGGGCAAGTCAGGAACATGGCACTCTGCTTCGCAAGACAATTAGATGCTGATGATCGAGAAGCATTACAGCTCATTGATCAAAGTCACGCATTAAAATTTGATGCTGAACCTCAGTTAACCAGAGCCAGCGTTAGTTTTTACTTACGAACTGGTCACTCTTTTGTAGCAATGCTAGAAGGTGAGACTGTTGGCTTTGTGCTTGCTCAAGCAGTATGGAACGGCACTCGCCCAACCATTACTATCAACTGTTTAGCAGTGGATGATGCACATGCTGATGTAGCAAGAGAAGCTTTGCTTAATGCTGTGGTTAAGAGTGCTTATGACGCTGCTGTGTATGATTTGATTGCCTACTTACCTGAAGCTGATGTTGGGGCACATAATGCTTTAGATACTGTGATGTTTAAACCTCAAGCAGTTAAGGTTTTTTCTAGAGTGCTTGGGTCTAGGGGGAATTCCTAATTTCCCGAAAGTGTTTGCTCTAAAAAATTTCCAATACTAAATTACTTCAAAATGAATCAAACAAAAATAATTGTCTTACTGTGCCTATTGTCACAACTTTCAATGTCAATCGCACAAGGTCAAACAGACTTGGAGCAATTCATTGAACGTAAAGAACTAAACCCTAGTTCTATTATTTCAATGACTGAAAAGAAAATTGATTTAGTACGGTACCTTGGAAAGGTGGTTGAACGAGATCAGTGGACATCTACTTGGGTTTTTGATGAGCAGGGCAATGAACTTGAATTATCGTACCAATCTGACCTAAGCCGACTCGAAGATGTACTTGGTTTAATGAAGCTTTTAAATCACCAGTTTAAATATAGTTACGATTCGCAAGGCAATATTCTTGAAAGATCTTATTACAATTCTGATGGCGAATTAGATTCGGAATCTAAGTATATTTATGATGTGTATGGCAATCTGATTGAAGAAACTAACTTCAATGCCGAGGCTAATATAGATAAACAATCTAAATATAGTTTTGATGAAGCTGGTAACTTAATTGAGGACAGTGATTTTGACGCTAATGGGGTCTTAGATAAACAATCTAAATATGTATATGATACTCAAGGAAATGTACTTGAAGAGACCTATCATAATTTTGAAGACAGCTTTTATTTGCAAACTAAGTACAGCTATGATGCCCAAGGAAATTTAATACAAAAATCTCGTTATAATTTGGATGGTAGTTTAAGTGGGGAATTTTTAGGCACCTATGATGTTCAAGGAAATTTACTTGAATGGTCTGAATATAATATTGATGAGGTTTTAGTCTCTCAGATCAAATATGATACTCAGGGAAATAAACTTGAAAAATCTTATTACACTGTTGTTGGCAGTTTGGAATTTTACTACAAATATAATGTTCAAGGAAGTCTACTAGAGAAATCCGAATATAATTCTAATGGTAATTTAAGTACCCAAGTACTATATAATCCACAAGGGGAAATTCTAGAAGAGTCTTACTATCAGAATGACGGTAGTTTGGATTGGCAAGCTAAGTATAAGTATGATGCTCAAGGAAACTTGCTTGAGGAGACGCATTATCAATCTGGTGGCAGCATAGATTGGCAAACTAAGTACATATACGATGTACGAGGAAATGTACTTGAAGAGTCTGACTATAACTCAGCTGGTGTCTTAGAATTGCAGCAAAACTATACCTATGATGTGCAAGGAAATTTGCTTGAACAGTCTGAACATCACCTAGATAGTAGTTTAGATTGGCAAATCAATTACGATTACAAATTTGATACAAAAGGGAATTTACTTGAATATGTTGAAATTGGGGATGGGTGGCAACATAAATGCACCTATAAGTACGACAAATATTTAAACTGGACCAAAAAAGTATGTTTAAACTTTGAAAAAAGATTTGGTAAATGGCAACCTTATTATGATGGTGACGAGGATGAAGTCACTGTTCGAATATTTAAATATTTGGAATAAGTGCCTATTTCTAGGCCTAGCGTTTGCTACGTTTTTCCATACGCAATAAGCTTGCCTCTTCTAGCTTTTTTAAATTCCGATTGCTCATGTGTGTAAGTGCTAGGCCCAAAGCATCTGCCACGTGGTTACTTTTTAATGCCTTGAGCTCGAGCATTGCCCTCACCATGTAAATCACTTGCTCTTTGTTTGCTGCACCTGTACCAACAAGTGCTTGTTTAACGTGCTTTGGACTATATTCAAAGTGTTCAATTTCAAGCTCTTGTGCCGCTAGCAAGCAAACACCATAAGCCTGACCAACCTTAAAGCCAATATCACCGTAGGGTTGAAAGAACTGTGCTTCTATGGCAAGTGCATCTGGTTTATGTGCAATTAAAAAGTCTTTAACACCATCATATATTGTGAGTAGGCGTTCGCCTTGGGGCATACGAGCATTGGTTTTAATGAGGGCAGAGTCAAGGTGTTTTGCGTTTCGGCTGTTGCCATGAACTGCACCAATACCTAAATTTGCTAGACCTGGGTCAATGCCAACAATAGTAATATCGTCTTCTTGTTGTTTAGCAATTCTGCTCAATTTATAAAGCTCTTCTGTTACTGATTGCTCGACCTAGTGTAACTTCATCGGCATATTCTAAGTCACCACCTACGGGTAAGCCGTAAGCAATCCTAGAAGTGTTTACTTCTAAATCTGATAAAAGTTTTGCGATGTACATGGCAGTAGCTTCGCCTTCAACTGTGGTTGAAGTGGCTAAAATAACTTCACTACGGTTTTCAAGTCTACCTAGCAAAGCTTTTATAGTGAGTTGGTCAGGACCAATGCCATTCATAGGGCTAAGCGCGCCATGTAGTACATGATAAATACCATCAAACTCACCAGAGCGTTCAATAGCTAATAAGTCAGCAGGTTGTTCAACGACGCAAAGAAGTGTTTCTTTACGGCGACCATCTTCACATATGGAGCAAACCTCTTGGTCAGTGATGTTAAAACATTTGGAACATTGTTTGAGTTTTTCTTTGGCATCGAGCAAGGCATCTGCCAAGGCACGAATATCGGCATCAGGTTGATTAAAAAGGTAAAAGGCAAGCCTTTGTGCACTCTTTGGACCGATACCAGGAAGTTTACCTAGTTCGCGAATTAACTGTATGAGTGAGTTTGGATATTTCATAATATGGGTTGTTCGTTTAAGCTAAAGGTCTAAAGCTTAAAACATACCGCCCAAACCACCCATACCGCCACCTAGACCACCCATAGCAGAACCCATTTCTGCTTCTTGTAATTCCTTTGATTTCTTTTGTACATCATTTACTGCTGCCATGATAAGGTCTTCAAGAAGTTCGACTTCATCTGGATTGATTGCACTTGGTTCAATGTTGATTTTTGTAACTGTGCCATCACCTGTGGCAGTTACACTCACCATGCCACCACCAGCACTACCTTCAATGGTTGTCGCTGCAATGCGTTCTTGAGCTTCTTGCATGTTGCGCTGTGCTTTTTGCGCTTCCTTCATTAGTTTTTGCATGTTCATAGTCTTACTCCTTATATAACTATAGTCTACCAGTTATTCGCTGTCAGTTTCACTACTTTCGAGTGACCTATCGTCACTATCTTCAATTTCAGATTCGTCAGGCTCATCGGACTTATCGAAAGTTTCTACAAGGCTCATGTGACCTGGGAAGAGGACTTGAAGGTGCTCGAGCCTGTCTTTTATAGCCACTTCACTGTCATCAAGTTCAGTATCATCTTCATTTGTATCAGTCACTTGTTTAGCCGCAACTAGAACAACTTCTTTTGGTGTTTGAATCGATTTAGCCTGAGTCTTTTCGTGAGCTGAATTTTCAACAGGCGCAGCATTGATAACTTTAGTCTCAACAACCTCAGTCTCAATAACCTGAGTTTTAGTAACCTCAGTATCAATTTCTTGCGGTTTAACTTCTTGGGATTTAGTAGGCTGTTCTTGTACTTTTTTAGCTTCGTTTGCAGGGGGAAGGTTAGCCTTAATAGGGGCAATGGGTGCAACACTACCACTATCTTCACCCCAAAAATCTCCAGATAAAGCTTCATTTTCAGTTTCGGTATTGGGTAGGTCTTCGCCTAAGTCATCTAGCTTAATGACATCATTTTCTGGAATGGCAATGAGCTTTTTGGCTTCCTTTTTACTATCTGATTTGAGACTTTGTTTTATTTCTTCGATTTCTGTTGCTAAGTCTGCTGCTTTTGCCACACCTTGTAGGTCATCAGGAACTGTATCAGGTGCTTTGATTGATCGTTTAGG